>NZ_JBJXIB010000012.1:0-64718 GCF_046115965.1 Janthinobacterium sp. CG_23.3
GATACCGAAACAAGGGATAGGATAAATTTGCGAAAAACCAGTTGACTTGGAATTCATCATAGAAGGTCGGGTTAGCCCAACGGGCGTAACCCGACTGGCGTCGGCAGCGGCTCGGCGATCGCGCCGGCGGCGGCTGGGTGCAGTGGCACGTAGCGGACTTTGCTCCCCATGCCCAGCACACGCAAATGGCGAATGCCGCGCCGCTCCTGCAGGTCGACTAGATGCAGCGCGTACAGCTCGGCGCGTCGCAAGCCGTGGTACAGCAGCCTGGCTTGGTGCGTTTGAAAACAAACGTGCTCGCATTAGATGCGGTTTTCGGCTCGAATTAACTGAAAATGACGGGACCTCCATGCTCACGCTATCTGCAAATGAGCTTGCAATCGACGGCGCTTGCTTGCATTCAATGACAACGTGCTCGCGCTATTTGCAAATGAAGGTCCATGTCTGCACTTCCCTCGACGTTTTCGGCAGTCTAAATACCCAGCCGTTCACGCGTAATCACTGAGCGCTACTCATCCTGGTTGGTGGCACACTGCTTCAATGTTGTTGCCTTCTAAATCAATGACAAAGGCTCCATAGTAGTTAGGGTGATAGTCTGGGCGGAGGCCAGGGGCACCATTGTCTTTTCCTCCGGCGGTGATCGCTGCGAGGTAAAAAGCATCCACTTGCGCACGAGCTTCTGCCCGCCATGCTAGGTGGCAGCCGGTAGTCGCTGATGGGCCCCCGTATGGTGATGGGCCATCGATGAACCATACGTCGGCTTTTTTGCCGTCAGGCTCAGAGGAGTCAGGGTAAGCAAACCCCAACATGTTCACGCCGTAGTTGCCTTCGAAGCATACGCTGTAGCCCAATGGCGCAAGTGCCGCGCTGTAAAACGCTTTAGCACGACTAATATCGGTCACGCGGAAAGTCATGTGGTCAAGCATGGTGAGTTACTCCTGAGGTAGATTGTTGTGTGCGATTGACGCCTATTAACTGTACATGCATACAGTATTAATGGCAAGACATTAACACTGTATATACCTCAAGCCCTGCGGTAGACATAGCTGGCCCGGCACTGTCCTGTTCGACTCCCACCATCCGCCGGCACGTCGCATTGCTCATAGCTGTTCCGGCAGGCCGTGCGCCCGTGCCGTTAAGGTACATCCCAAGGCGTCATAGACAGTGCGGAAGGCGGCGACATCGTCAGAGTTGAGCGTGCGTTGTTGTCGCCGGGCCGCTGTGCAAACCCGGTTGGCGCCGAGTAGCAATTGCGTCATCGAATCGGGCCATTGCTGTCCGGTGATTTCTTTCACGTAGACCCGTTCGCGCAACAAGTGGGCATTGCACAGGGCGTGAATGGAACCGTCGAGCCGCCAATACGGTGCCCAGCAATCATGCACCAGCACGCCGAGGCGCTTGGGTAAGATGCCATGCGCCTCGATCGCTTCCAAGCCCCGCTTGGCATGCACGCCATACCAGGTCAGCGTGACACTGGCGGCGATGTGTAAGCAGTGCAGTTTGCCGGCCACACGCAGACCGGACTCGTCGGCATTGAGCACCGGCGCGGCGCGCAACTGATCGGCAATGCAGTCCGCCGTCGTTTGCAGGGCCGCGCTCGCTTCGGCCACCCACGCCAACAAAGTGGCCGGCGAGACCGCGAGGCCGTACACATCGGCGATCAACTCGGCAGCGCGCGCGTATGGCAGCATTTGGCCGTGAATCAGGTGCATGGCGAGGGCACGCACGTTCGGCCCGTACTGCACCATGTCGGTCACGTCGGAGCGGAAGCTGCTTACATGGGCCTGGCCGCAGCGGCACGTCACGGCCGGCGTGCGGTATTCGATGACGTCAAATACGCTGTTCGGCACGTCAATAATTTGGCGCCGCTCGGCCACTTGTGCCTGATCCATCGGCAGTGCGCTGTGGCAGCGCATGCAATGTGGCGGCAAGGGGTGATCGACCGTCTCGGTTGGTTCGGCAACCCGCTTCAGCGTCGTACCTTTGTGGCCATCGACATGCGCGGCCGGGCATAAATGGAATGCCGCGTGCGACACCTCAGCGTCAGGCCGGCTTGCCGTGCAGGCTGCAGGCGTGCGCGGTGGTGCCCAGTTCGACCTGCAGCGTGCTGTGGCCGATCGCGAAGCGGCTCTTGAGCTGCTCGGCGATGGCGTCGATGGCGCCGTCGCCGGGGTAGCCGGCCGGCATCACCAGGTGCGCGGTCAGCGCCGTCTCGGTGGTGCTCACGGCCCAGATATGCAAGTCGTGCACCTCGCTGACGCCGGCGCTGGCGCGCAGGAACAGCTCGACCTTGGGGGCGTCGACGTTGTCGGGCACCGCCGCCATCATCAGGCGCAGCGCGTCGCGCAGCAGCGACCAGGTACCCAGCATGATCAGCACCACGATGACGATGCTGGCGGCCGGGTCGAGCCAGGTCCAGCCGGTGAAGATCACGGCCACGCCCGCTAGCAGTACGCCCAGCGAGATGGCCGCGTCGGCCGCCAAGTGCAGGTAGGCGCCGCGGATGTTCATGTCGTCCTTGCTGCCGGCCATGAACAACCAGGCCGAGACGCCGTTGACGGCGATGCCGATCGCCGCCACCACCGACACGGTGGCGCCGTGCACCGGACTCGGGTTCAGCAATTGTTGCACCGCCTCCCAGGCGATCGCGCCGCAGGCCAGCATCAGCAACATGGCGTTGAACAGCGCCGCCAGCATCGACGAGCTGCGCAGGCCGTAGGTGTAACGGCTGCTCGGCTTGCGCTGCGACAGGATCGCCGCGCCCCACGCCAACGCCAAGCCGAGCACGTCGGACAGGTTGTGGCCGGCGTCGGCCATCAGCGCGGTCGAGTTGGCGATGAAGCCGTAGACGAACTCGACCACCACGAATATCGAATTCAGGGCGATGGCGATGGCGAAGGCGCGGCCGTGGCTCGTTGGATCGCCATGGTGGTGGTGGCCGTGGCCGTGGCCGTGCGCGTGGCCGTGGCCGTGCTTGTGTTCGGGCGGCGCGGCGTGGTCGTGCCCGTGTTTGCCGGCGTGGCCGTGGTCGTGGCCGCATTGGCCATGTTCGTGCTGTTCGCTCATGCGTCGCTCCCTGTTGCCGGTTCGGCGATATGTTCGAGCATATCGGTGAGTACGCCGCTGATGTGGGCATCGGCGGCGGAATAAAATACTTGCTTGCCCTGGCGCTCGGATTTGACGATGCGCGCCGCGCGCAGCAGGCGCAGGTGGTGGCTGACCAGCGAGCTGCTCAGTTGTAGCGCGGCGGCGATGTCGCTGACGGCGGTCGGCGTCTCCAGGCAGCACAGCACGATGCGCAAGCGGGTCGGGTCGCCCAGCAAGTGGAACAGGTCGGCCAGTTGCGCGACCGCGGTATCGGATTCGTTGAAGGTGGTCATGGAATAACATGTGAAGAGATGTTCACATGTTAGGCTTGTTTATTGGAAAGGGCAAGCGCAAAATCCGTTCCGTCCCCCTTGCCGTTAAGTTGGCGGGCCGGCAATGCTGAAAATAAACCCAAGGCAAACAGGCGCGGCCAGGCCTTGGTTTGAATGAATGCAACGCCGAAGCCGCATAACTTCATGACACCCGCCACCGTAAAAAGGAAAACATGTCGTACTCTCTGCACTATTTGGACGCCCAGTACCGCGCGCCGCGCCGGCGTTGGTTGCAGTTCGCCGGCCTAGTCGCGGTGGTCGGCGTCGGCCTGGCGTCGCGCGCCTACCCACTCTTCCCGGCCGCGCTGGGAAAATATCCGGGCGACGCGCTGTGGGCGTTGATGATCTTCGTCGGCCTGGGCCTGCTGTGGCCGCGCGCCGCCAGCGCCACCCTGGGCGCGGCCGCGCTGCTGCTGTGCTACGCCGTCGAGTTCAGCCAGTTGTACCAGGCGCCGTGGATCGTCGAGTTGCGCTCGCATACGTTGGGGCACCTGGTGCTCGGTTCGCATTTCGGCTGGACCGACTTGATCGCCTACGCCGTCGGCGCGGGTGCCGGCGCGCTGCTCGACATGCTGCCGCGGCGGAACAGCAGGCGTCTTTTTCGACCATAACAGTTGCGCCTACCGGCAACTGTGGCGGTCACAATGTCGAATTGCTGCATCTGTCATGGCTGGCGCGGCGCCGGTATGCTGGGATTCGCACGGCCAGCGCATTCCGCGCCCGCCGCGCCTCTCCAGTTGCGGAAGCCTTCACAATGCATATCAAAGACTTTTCCCTGTCCGCCGTCGTCGCCGGTTTGCTTGCCGTGTTCATCAGCTTCGCCGGGCCGGTGGCCATCGTGTTCCAGGCCGCCAGGCTGGCGGGCTTGTCGGAGGCCATGACCTCGTCCTGGATCTGGGCCATCTCGCTGGGCAGCGGCGTCGCCGGCCTGCTGCTCAGCTACCGGCTGAAGATGCCGGTGCTGGCGGCCTGGTCGACGCCGGGCGCGGCGCTGCTGGTGGTGTCGCTGCCGGTGGTCGGCATCCACCAGGCCGTCGGCGCCTACATCGTGTCGGCCTTGCTGGTACTGGCGCTGGGCCTGTCGGGCGCGTTCAAGGTCTTGCTTGAGCATGTACCGAAAGGCATCATCGCGGCGATGCTGGCGGGGGTGCTGTTCAATTTCGGCGCGCAAGCCTTCGTCGCGATACCGGGCCGTCCGGCGCTGGTGCTGTGCGTGCTGCTGGCCTTCTTGCTGGGCAGGCGCCTGGCGCCGCGCTACGCCACCGCCGCCGCGATGCTGGTCGGCACCTGCTTCGTGCTGGCGGGCGGCGACACCCATCTGGGCGGCGTCGCGCTGACCTACGCGACGCCGGTGCTGATCGCGCCCGCGTGGTCGTGGCACGCGGTGTTCAGCGTCGCCCTGCCGCTGACGCTGGTCACCTTGAGCGGGCAGCACGTGCCCGGCCTGGCGGTGTTGCAGGCGTCCGGCTACCAGCCGCCGGCCAAGCCGATCGTCGCGCTGACCGCCTTCGTCTCGCTGCTGTTGGCGCCGTTCGGCGCGCACGCCATCAACCCGTCGGTGATCGCCGCCTCGATTTGTACCGGCGTCGAAGCGAACCCAGACCCGGCCAAGCGCTACGTCGCCGGCATCGCCGCCGGCGTGTTCTATTTGCTGATCGCCGTGTTCGGCGGCACGCTGGGGCAGCTGATGGCGGCGCTGCCGAAGGAGCTGGTGGTGACGCTGGCCGGGCTGGCGCTGGTCGGCTCGATCACCACCGGCCTGGTGGGACTGGTCAGCAACGAAGGGCACCGCGACGCCAGCGTCATCACCTTTCTGGTGGCGGCGTCGGGGATGAGTTTGCTGGGGCTGGGCGCGGCGTTTTGGAGCCTGGTCATCGGCGCGCTGGCGTATGTGATTTTGCATCAGCGCTGGGGCGGCGGCGCCCGCCGCGCAGGCGGTTGCGAGCCGGCGGCGCTGAAAGTTAAGCCCAGTCCGTAGGTCGGATGACCCGACCGACGCTAGGATGTTGGCAACGGCGCGGCGCCGGCCGGCCAGTAGGCGCGGATGATGGCGGCGAGCCTGGCGAAGGCCGGCCCGATCTGCTCGCTGGGCACGGCCGCGTAGCCGAGCATCAGGCCGCGCCGCGCGCTGCGCGCGTCCATGTAGTAGCGCGACAGCGGCCGCACCGTCAGCCCCTGGCGCGCCGCCTCCTGGCAAATCGCCAGGTCGTCGCAGTCTTGCGGCAGGCACAGCGCCAGGTGCAGGCCGGCCTCGCCGCCGGTGGTGGCGACGCTGCCGCCGAAGTGCTGCGCGATGGCGTCGCGCAGCAGGTGCAGGCGCTCGGCGTACAGCATGCGCATGCGCCGGATGTGCGAGGCGAAATGCCCCTCCACCATGAAGTCGGCCAGGATCGCCTGGTTGAACGTCTGGCCGCCGCGGTACAGCTCCGACAGCCCGGTGCCGAACACCGGCGCCAGCGCCTTCGGCACCACCAGGTAGCCGACGCGCAGCCCCGGAAACATGGTCTTGCTGAACGTCCCCATATATAACACCCGCTCCTGCGCGTCCATGCCCTGCAAGGACGGCAGCGGCCGGCTGGCGTAGCGGAATTCGCTGTCGTAGTCGTCCTCGATAATCCAGGCCCGTTGCGTCGCCGCGTAGTCGAGCAGGGTGCGCCGGCGCGACAGGCTCATCACCGTGCCCAGCGGGTACTGGTGCGACGGCGTGACGATGATGAAGCGCGGCGGCTGCAGCAGGTCGGCGGGACGCATTTGCATGCCCTCGCCGTCGACCGGGATCGGCACCGTCTCGATGCCGATCGATTGCAGCACGCTGCGCGTGCCCCAGTAGCACGGGTCTTCGACCCAGGCGCGTTCGCCGTGGTCGCCCAGCAGGCGCGCCGCCAGGTCCATCGACTGGTGGATGCCGGTGGTGATGAGCACTTGGCCGGCGCTGCAGTTGACCGAGCGCGCCACCCGCAGGTAGTTGGCGATGGCCTCGCGCAGCGGCAGGTAGCCGCCGGCGTCGGCGTAGGTCAGCAGCTCGGCGCGCGAGCGGCGCCAGTGCTTGTTTTGCAGGCGGCTCCAGATTTTGTTGGGAAATAACGTCACATCCGGTATGCCCGGCATGAACGCGCCCCACTGCACGTTGTTGACGCCGGCCTGGCCCACCAGACGGGCGCCGCGCTGCGACAGCCCGACCTCGTCGCGGCTGGGCGGCACCGCGGGCGCGGCGTTGGCGGCCCCGGCGATGCGGTCCGGCACGGTGTCGGCGACGAAGGTGCCGGAGCCGGCGCGGGTCTCCAGGTAGCCTTCGGAGATCAGTTGTTCATAGGCGTAGGTGACGGTATTGCGCGACACGCCCAGCTCCAGCGCCAGGTAGCGCGACGACGGCAGTTGCAGGCCGACCGGCAGCGCGTGCGACCAGACCGCCTCGCGCAGCACCTGGTAAATCTGCCGGTTTACCGGCTGGCGCTGGCCGCCGGCGTCGAGCGTGCGGTCGATGCGCTGCAACAGAAAATCCGATAGCGAGGCGATCCGCAAAGTGGCTCCATAAGAAAAATTAAAGTGGCTCTGTATTGTAGTGCCATTGCCGCCTTAGTATGGCTTGTCATGTCGCACAAACAAAGATTTACAGCGCGCGCAGTGACTGGCGGTGCGATCGAGCAGACGCAATTACAACAACGACGGACGCGGGAGACATGAGTTGGAACCTTTAAGTACCAGTAGCAGCACCAGCGGCGGCAACGGCGCGCGCGACCACCTGGTCGAGTTCCGCGGCGTGAAAAAAACCTACGACGGCGAAAACCTGGTCGTCAAACACCTCGACCTGAACATCGAGCGCGGCGAATTCCTCACCCTGCTGGGGCCGTCCGGCTCGGGCAAGACCACCTGCCTGATGATGCTGGCCGGCTTCGAGTTCCCGACCGGCGGCGACATCCGCCTGGACGGCAAACTGCTCAACAAGGTGCCGCCACACAAGCGCGACATCGGCATGGTGTTCCAGAACTACGCGCTGTTCCCGCACATGACGGTGGGCCAGAACATCGCCTATCCGTTGCAGGTGCGCAAGGTCGACGCCGGCGCGCGCGCCGAGAAGGTCAAGCGCGCCCTCGACATGGTGCAGATGGGAAAATTCGCCGACCGCTATCCGGCCCAGCTTTCCGGCGGCCAGCAGCAGCGCATCGCGCTGGCGCGGGCGCTGGTGTTCGACCCCAAGCTGGTGCTGATGGACGAGCCGCTGGGCGCGCTCGACAAGCAGTTGCGCGAGCGTATGCAAATCGAGTTGAAGGACCTGCACCAGCGCCTGGGCGTGACCTTCGTCTACGTCACCCACGACCAGAGCGAGGCGCTGACGATGTCGGACCGGGTCGCCGTGTTCGAGCACGGCGTGATCCAACAACTGGCGGCCGTCGAGACCTTGTACGAGCGGCCGGAAAACCAGTTCGTGGCCGGCTTCATCGGCGACAACAACCGCTTCACCGGCAGCGTCGAGGCGCGCGACGGCGACGCCTGCCAATTGCGCCTGGGCGACGGCACGCTGCTGCGCGGCGTCAACGCCAACGCGCTGAAGGTCGGCGACGCCGCCGTGGCCTGCATCCGGCCCGAGCGCATCCGCCTGCTTGCGCCCGGCGCCGAGTCGGCCAACGCGCTGCCGGTGACGGTCAGCAGCCTGATTTATTTCGGCGACCATGTGCGGGTGCGCTGCGCGCTGCCGCGGCAAGACGACTGCTTCATCAAGCTGAACTTGAAAGACCCGGCCCTGCCGGGCCTGTCCGCAGGATCGCCAGTGCGGCTGGACATCGATCCGGCCCATTTGCGCGTGTTTATCTGACCGTAGTTTCCACCGTTAAGACAAGAGGAATTGAAATGAAATTATTGTTTACCCCTGTTTTGCTGAGCGCGGCCCTGGCCGCCGGCCTGTCCCACGCGGCCGAGATCACGGTCGTCAATTTCGGCGGCGCCAACGGCGCGGCGCAGAAGGCGGCGTTCATCGAGCCGTTCCAGAAAAGCGGCGCGAACAAGGTGGTGATGGTGGAATACAACGGCGAAATGGCCAAGCTCAAGGCCATGGTCGAAAGCAAGAAAACCAGCTGGGACGTGCTCGAGGTGGAGTCCGGCGACATCGGCCGCGTCTGCGAGGAGGGGCTGGTGGAAAAAATCGACTTCGCCAAGATCGGCAAGAAGGCCGACTTCATGCCCGCGGCGATCCACGAGTGCGGCGTCGGCGTGTTCGTCTGGTCGACCGTGCTGGCCTACAACGCCGACAAGCTGAAGGCGGCGCCGAAAAACTGGTCCGACTTCTGGAACACCGCCAAGTACCCGGGCAAGCGCGGCATGCGCAAGGGCGCCCGCTACAACCTGGAATTCGCGCTGATGGCCGACGGCGTGCCGACCAAGGAAGTCTACAAGGTGCTGGCCACCAAGGCCGGCGTCGAGCGCGCCTTCAAAAAACTCGAAGAGCTGCGCCCGAACATCCAGTGGTGGGAAGCCGGCGCGCAGCCGCCGCAGTTCCTGGTGGCCGGCGACGTCGTCATGTCGACCGCCTTTAGCGGGCGCATCGACTCGGCCCAGCGCGAGGGCAAGAACCTGCAAGTGAGCTGGGCCGGCAGCATCTACGACCTCGACTACTGGACCATCCCGAAGGGCACGCCGAACAAGGAGGCGGCCGAGAAGTTCATCGCCTTCGCCAGCTCGGCCGAGGCGCAGAAAACCTACTCGACCAAGATCGCCTACGGCCCGGCCAACGTCACCGCGCTCAAGCTGCTGGACGCGAAAACCCTGGCCAGCCTGCCGACCTCGGCCAACAACGCCAAGGACGCGGTGCAGAACAACCTGAAGTTCTGGACCGACCACGGCGAAGACCTGGAGCAGCGCTTCACCGCCTGGGCCTCGAAGTAAGCTCTACCCTCGGCGGCGCGGGCGCAGTGATCATCCGCTCCCGCGCCGCCCGCCGTTTCATCTGACCGATAGCGCCCACCACTATGACTTCCATGGCCACCGCCGCCCCGATCCACCCAGCGCCGGCCGAGACCTCGCCGGCGCAATTGAAGCGCGACCTGCGCAAGGCGCAAACCCGCAAGCGCATCGCCGCGCTGGCGCTGATCGCGCCGCTGGCGATCTTCCTGATGCTCACCTTCGTCGTGCCGATCGCCGCGCTGTTGATGCGCGCGGTGGAAAACCCCGAGGTCGCCGCGACCCTGCCGAAAACCGTGCAGGCGCTGTCGGGCTGGGACCGCACCGGCCTGCCGGGCGACGCCGCCTACGCCGCGCTGGTCGACGACCTGGCCGCCGCGAAGGCCAACAACAGCACCGGCGCGCTGGCGCGGCGCATCAACTCCGACTTGCCGGGCGCGCGCTCGGTGGTCATGAAAACCATGCGCGCGCTGCCCTTGCTGGACGCCGCCGGCCAGCCGCTGGCGCCGCCGCGGATCAAGCCGGCGCTGCTCGACATCGACGAGCAGTGGGGCAAGCCGGAGTACTGGCAAACCATCGCCAAGAACAGTTCCTACTATTCGCCCTACTACCTGCTGGCGGCGGTCGACCTGAAGCAGGACGCCTTCGGCCACGTCTACCGGGCCGACCCGGAGCAGTCGGTGTACCAGCAGATCTTCGGCCGCACCTTTTGGATCAGCCTGGTGGTGACGCTGTGCGCGCTGGCGCTCGGCTATCCGTTGGCGTACTGGCTCTCGGGCATGCCGGAGCGGCGCGCCAACCTGTTCATGATCCTGGTGCTGATCCCGTTCTGGACCTCGATCCTGGTGCGCGTGGCGGCCTGGATCGTGCTGCTGCAATCGGAGGGCCTGGTCAACAAGGCGCTGCTGGCGCTGGGCCTGACGCAGGCGCCGCTGGAGCTGCTGTTCAACCGCTTCGGCGTGTACGTCTCGATGACGCACATCCTGCTGCCGTTCATGATCCTGCCGCTGTACAGCGTGATGAAGTCGATCCCGCCGACCTACGTGCGGGCCGCCGTCTCGCTGGGCAGCCACCCGTTCGCCGCGTTTTGGCGCGTCTACGTGCCGCAAACCTACCCGGGCGTCGGCGCCGGCGCGCTGCTGGTGTTCATCCTGGCGCTGGGCTACTACATCACGCCGGCGCTGCTGGGCGGGCCGAACGAGCAGATGGTCAGCTACTACGTCGCCTATTTCACCAACGTGACGATCAACTGGGGCATGGCCTGCGCGCTGGGCGCGCTGCTGTTCGCCGCCACGCTGGTGCTGTACGGCGTGTACCGGCGCTTCGCCAAAATCGATGTGAGTATGTGAGGACGCCATGAAGATATCTTTGCCGCTGTTTCCGCCCTATACCTCGCTGCCCGAGCGGGCCTGGTTCTTCGCGCTGCGCGGCTTCAACGCGCTGGTGCTGCTGTTCCTGATGCTGCCGATCCTGGTGATCATCCCGCTGTCGTTCTCCGACAGCAGCTTCCTGTCGTACCCGATCCCCGGCCTGTCGCTGCGCTGGTACGACAACCTGCTGCGGTCGGAGGAGTGGATGCGCGCGGCCCGCAACAGCTTCATCGTCGCGCCGCTGGCGACCCTGATCGCCACCGTGCTGGGGACGCTGGCGGCGGTCGGCCTGAACAAGGCCGACTTCCCCGGCAAGGGCTTGCTGATGGCGGTGCTGATCTCGCCGATGGTGGTGCCGGTGGTGGTGGTGGGTGTCGGCGTGTACCTGCTGTTCGCCAAGATCGGCCTGTCCGACAGCTACACCGGGCTGGTGCTGGCGCACGCGGCGCTGGGCGCGCCGTTCGTCGTCACCACCGTCTCGGCGACGCTGCAGGGCTTCAACCACAACCTGGTGCGCGCCAGCCTGAGCATGGGCGCCTCGCCGTTGATGACGTTTTTCCGCGTCACGCTGCCGGTGATCGCGCCGGGGCTGATCTCGGGCGCGCTGTTCGCCTTCGCCACCTCGTTCGACGAAGTGGTGATCACGCTGTTCCTCGCCGGCCCGGGCCAGGCGACGCTGCCGCGGCAGATGTTTACCGGCATCCGCGAAAACATCAGCCCGACCATCGCCGCGCTGGCGACGATTTTGATCATCTTCTCGACCTGCCTGCTGCTGGCGCTGGAATGGCTGCGCGGGCGCAACAAGGCCGCCGCCAGGATGTAAAGGCGCCGGGTGGACTTTCAGCGCACGTTGCCGTCGGCGTCGCGGTACTCGACCGGCGCCAGCTTCAGCTTGTCCAGCTGCGGCTCGACCGTGGCCTTGTCGCCGACGCCGATGACGATCAGCTTCTCCGGCCGCAGGTATTTGCGCGCCGCCGCCTGCACCTGGGCGCCGGTGACGCCGGCGAAGCGCCGCGGCAGTTTGGCGTAGTAGTCCAGGCCGAGGTCGTAGACGTAGGTGTTGGCCATGCTGGCGGCGATGCCCTGGTTGGTCTCGAACTGGCCGGGCAGCGACAGCACCTGCGAATTGCGCGCGTTGCCCAGCTCCTTCGGCTTCATCGGCCGGGCGATCATGTCGCGCACCTCCTTGAACATCTCCGCCACGGCCGGGCCGGTGGCGTCGGTGCGCACGCTGGCGGCGATCGAGAACGGACCCGGCGCGCGGCGGTACTGGAACTGCGAACGCACGCCGTAGGTGTAGCCCTTTTCCTCGCGCAGCTTGGTGTTCAGGCGGCTGGTGAACAGCCCGCCCAGGGCCGCGTTGAGCACTTGCAGCGGCGCGAAGTCGGGCGTCTTGCGGTCCGCGCCGATCAAGCTCAGGCGCAGTGCCGTTTGCGGCGCGCCGGCCTTGTCGACCAGGATCACCCGCGCCTTGCTGGTGTCGACCGTGCCGGCCGTGGCCGGCGCCACGTCGCCGCGCCGCCAGGCGCCGAACTTGGCCTGCGCCAGCGCCTCCAGCTCGGCGCGCGTGATGTCGCCCGAGACCACCAGCGCGGCGTTGTTGGGCAGGTAGTGCTGGCGCCAGAATTGCTGCAGTTCGGCGCGGCTGGTGGCCTTCAGCGCGGCCTCGGTGCCGAGCTGGCCGTAGCCGTACGGGTGGCCGGCGCCGTACAGCGCGGCGGCCTCGACGCGGGCCGCCACCGCGGCGGCGTTTTCGCGTTCCTGCGCCAGGGCGCCGAGGCGGCTGGCGCGCTGGCGCTCGACTTCGGGGTCCGGGAAGGCCGGGCGCTGCACGATGTCGGCCAGCAGGTCCAGCGCCGGGGCGAAATGGGCCTTCAGCGCGAACACCTGCGCCACCGAGGCGTCGGCCGTCGAGCTGGTGTCGAGGAAGGCGCCGAGCTGGGCGATGTCGTCGGCGATCTGCGGCGCGCTGCGCGTCGTCGTGCCTTCCTCCAGCAGTTGCGCGGTAAAGCTCGACAGGCCCGGGCGCGCCAGCGGATTGGCTTCCGAACCGGTCTTCAGCACCAGTTGCGCCGACACCATCGGCAGCGCCGGGTTGAAGTTGTGCAGCACCGTCAGGCCGTTCGGCAGCGTGAACGCGGCGCCCTGCGGCAGCGCGATGCTCGGCTGCGGGCCGGCTTTCGGCGCGCGCATGCGCCACGGCTCGTCGCGGTTGACCGGGCCGGTCTGGCCCGCCTTGGCCTTGGCCGTCGCCGGCGCCGGCGTCGCCACCTCCGGCCCCAGGTCCGGCGTGCCGGGCACGCCGTGCACCACGGCGCGCGCGGTATTTTGCAGTTGGGCCGCCAGCACGCGCCGGATGTCGGCCACGCCGACGCGGCGCAGCCGCTCGATGTCCCGGCCCAGGTAGCCGGGGTCGCCGAGGTACTGGTTATAGTGGTTGAGCTGGTTGGCCAGGCCGGCGCCGCCGACCTTTTCGATCTGGCTCAACATGGCCGTCTCGAGCGTGTTGCGGGCCCGCTCCAGCTCCTTCTGGGTCGGGCCGTCGGCGCGCAACGCCTGCAGCTCGGCGTCGATGGCGGCCTCGATTTCGGCGGCGTCGTGGCCGGGGCGGGCGGTGACGTCGACGATAAACATCGACGTCAGCGCGTTCGAACTTTGCGCCGCGCCGACGTCCTGGGCGATCTGCTTGTCGTACACCAGCGTCTTATACAGCCGGCTCGCCTTGCCGCCGCCGAGAATGTGCGCCGCCAGGCTCAGTTCGGCGTCGCCGGCTTGGTAGGCCGGCGGCGTCAGCCAGCCCATCATCACGCGCGGCAGTTCGACCCGGTCGGCGACGACGGCGCGCCGCTCGGCGCGGATCGGCGGCGTCGCCACGTCCAGCTTCGGCAGCGCCGGGCCGCGCTTGAAGCTGCCGAAGTACTTGGCCACCATGGCCTTGGTCTTGGCCTTGTCGATGTCGCCGGCGATCACCAGGCTGGCGTTGTTGGGACCGTAGTAGCGCGTGAAAAATTGCCGGATGTCGGCCAGTTTGGCGGCCTGGATGTCGGCGTGCGAGCCGATCACCGACGCGTAGTACGGGTGCCCCTTGGGAAACAGCAGGTGGTACAAGCCTTCCTCGACAATACCGTAGGGGCGGTTTTCCACGCTCTGGCGGCGCTCGTTGCGCACCACGTCCTGCTGGTTGCTCAGCGCGGTCTGGTCGAGCACGTCGAGCAGGTAGCCCATGCGGTCCGAATGCGTCCACAGCGCCAGTTCGAGTTGGTTCGACGGCGCCGTGTCGTAGTAGTTGGTGCGGTCGAAATCGGTGCTGCCGTTCGAGTCGGTGGCGCCTGCGCCCTCGAGCAACTGGTCGGCCAGGCCGCGCGGCATGTGCTTGGTGCCGGCGAACATCATGTGCTCGAACAAGTGGGCGAAGCCGGTCAGGCCCGGCTCCTCGTTGGCCGGGCCGACGTGGTACCACAGGTTGACGGCGGTGACGGGCAGTTTATGGTCCTCGACCAGGATCACTTCCAGGCCGTTCGGCAGCGTGTATTTTTCAAAGGCGATGCGCGGCACCGGCGTCATTGCGGCGGCGTCGGCGGCGAAGGCCGGAACCGGCGCCACGCCGCCGTAGAGGGAAAGGAGCAGGGCGGGTACGGCCAACAATGTGCAAGGCTTCATGCGTGCGATCCGTTATCAAAGGTTGAATATGCGGTGTCGCCCGGCGAGTAGGGAAGGGCGGCGGGAATGGCAATGCTAGCAAATAATCGGGCGAAGGCGGGGGGGCGGCGCGAGCGTGGCGCTGTCCGGGGATCGCCGCCAATACACCGCCAATACATAAACAGTCGCGTGCTACGGTTTTTGCATTTCGGCCTGGACCAGGGCGCGGCTTTTCGGGTCGAGCTTTTGCACCGCGCGCGCCAATTTGTCGCCCTGCTCGATGGCGGCGCTTTGCTGCGGCGTCAACGCCAGCGCCGTGACCGCCGGCGCCGGTATCACCGGCGGCTTGGCCAGCCAGGCTTGGCCGGCCAGCACCAGCAGGGCGCTGAACGCGGCGACGGCGGCGGCGCCGCCCAGCAGGCGCCAGTCGCGCGGCGCGAACGGCGCGGCGGCCTGGCTGGCCGCCGCCGGGCTTGCCACCGCCAGGGGCGGCGCATCGCCAGCCGGCGCCAGCGGCGCGGCGGGCGCGCCGGCGGCGCCGCGCGCCTGCCGCGCCAGCTCCTGCGCCGCGGCGTCGAGCAGCGCCACCTGGCGCTCGACCGTGTCGGCCAGCACCGCCTCGTTCAGCGCCACCAGCGCGAAGATCGGGTCGTCGCAGTCGACCTTGATGCCGGTCTTCTCGAACACCAGCGCGCGCAGTTTTTGCCGGTCCATCGCGCCCTCTACCACTGCACTTTATCGAGCTGCTCGAAAATGTCGCGGTAGACGACCTTGATGCGCTGCTTCTCCATGATGTTGAATTTGTCGTTTTGCAGCACCTCCTGCATCGTCAGGCGCGCCGTGTTCATCTTTTTGATGTCGGCGCCGAAGGTGTCGGCGTTGCGCTGGCTGAGCGTGACGCTGCCCTTGAGCCGGCCCGCGTGCTCGCTGTAGGACTGCGATTCGACGAACAGCTTGCCGGAGGCCGATTGCAGCAGGCCGAAATGCTCGTTCTGCCACAGCACCAGCGGCACCGTGGTGGCCTTGGCCGTCGCCACGAAGCCGGTGGCGGTGTCGTGCAGCGTGTCGCCGCCGCCGACGATGGTGTGGATGTAGACCTGGCGGCCGGATTCCTGCAGCAGCGAGAAGCAGTCGTTTTCGATCAGGTAGCCCATCAGCGGCGAGAAGGTGTTGGCGCCGTTGTCGATGACGCAGTTGCCGTCCTCCTCGAGGATGTCGATCATCAAGGCGTCGAAGCGCTTCGGGTCGATGTTGCGGGCATCGGTCATCACCGGCACGTGCTTGACGTCCATCGCCTTGTAGCGCGAGAAGGTGGCGTTCTCCTGGTCGGTGTCGTAGCAGCGCAGCGGCCGCTCGTCCTTGCCCGCTATCCATTGCGCCAGGATGGTCGACACCAGCGTCTTGCCGATGCCGCCTTTGCCCTGCAGGATGAAATGAACCGTGTTTTGCATTGCAATACTCCAAAATGAGTCGAACAGCATTCAACAACTACCAATCAATCCGCGGCGCGCCCGGCCGCGCCGGCGCCGGGACGCGTCAATCCAGCGTCGAGGGTAAGTCTTTTGCGGCGAGATGGCAACCGCCGCGCCGGGGCCGGCCGCCACGGGCCGCGCCGGCGGCGGATATATTTTCCGCCGCTGCCTGAAAAAGCGGCAGCGCGGCGTCGAATGTGGGTATCATGTCGACTTAATGAAATGCAATATTTATGGTCGAACGCTTTCGCCCCTTGTGCCCGAGAAGGATACCCGCGCAGTGCCCAAAGCCCGCCACGACAAGACCGAGATCGATCGCCTCAACCTGCAGGGCCTGTCCTGCCTGGTCGCCAACCGGCGGCAGGCCAGGCGCCTGACCCGGCTGGCGCTGGTGTCGGCCGCCGCGCTGCGCTACGAGCGCGGCGCGGCGCGCGCGCAGATCAACCAGCTGTGGCTGAGGTATTACGCCGGCCTGGCCGGCCAGCCCGAGCCGCTGTACCAGGCGCTGCACCGGCGCTTCGAGGCGTGCGGCGACCTCGAGGGCAGCATGGCGCTGGAGGTGGTGCTGGGCGCCTACGCCAGCCGCGGCGGCGAGCTGGCGCTGGCGGCGCGGCATTTCGACAATGCCCGCGCGCTCGCTTCGCACATTCCCGACTCGCTGCACAAGTTCATGCTGCACACCCGCCTGGGGATTGACGCGCAAAGCCGCGGCGACGGCCGCGGCGGGCCGCGCAGTTTCCTGCTGGCGCTCGACATCGCCGAGCGCTTCGGCAGCGCCGCGCACCGCGTCAACAGCCTGTCGAACCTGGCCTCGACGCAGCACGACCTGGGCAACGACGAGGACGCCATCCCGCTGCTGGGCGAGGCGCTCGACATCATCGGCGACCAGCAGTTGCACCAGCAGCGCGCGATCGTCTCGGCCAACCTGGCGATGTGCCTGCTGGCCAGCGGCAAGGCCGGCGAGGCGCTGGCGCTGGTCGAGCCGTTTTTCGACGACGCCGAGGCCGACGTCGGCGTGCGCGCCTTCGTGCTGTGCATCGGCGCCCACGCGGCGATCCTGGTGGGCCGGCTCGACGCCGCCCAGGAGCTGCTGCGGCGCGGCCAGGCCTGCGCCTTGCAGGGCCGCGACCTCGACGAGCAGATGCACGGCTGGCTGGTACAGGGCACGCTCGACCAGGCCCGCGGCGCGCCCGGGGCGGCGCTGCTGGCGCTACAGCGCGCCTACGCCATGCTGGAGCTGACGCGCAACCCGTATTACGAGCGGCAGATCTACCAGGGCCTGGCCACGCTCCACGCCGGGCTGGGCGACTGGCGCGCCGCCTTCGGCTTGCTGCGCCAGTACCAAGCGCTGTTCGAGGCCAGCAGCAAGTCGGCGCGCGAGTCGCGCCTGCTGATGCGCCACCTGGAGGGCGAGATGCGCACCCTGAAGGGCGAGCGCGACAAGGCGCTGGAACTGCAGGCGGCGCGCCAGCTTGAAAACCAACAGCTCGAGCACCTGAACCGCGAGTTGGCGCAGCAGATCATGCACGTCAATTCGCTGCAGGACAGCCTGCGCGAGCAGGCCATCCGCGACCACCTGACCGGCTTGTACAACCGGCGCCATTTCGAAACCTGCCTGAACGCCATTCTGCACGAGTCGGACGGCCGTTTCCCGGTCAGCGTCGTGCTCGTCGACCTGGACTTCTTCAAGCGCGTCAACGACAACCACGGCCACGCCTTCGGCGACGAGGTGCTGGTGCAGTTCGCCCGCCTGGTCGAGGGCCAGTTGCGCGCCAGCGACCTGCTGTGCCGCTACGGCGGCGAGGAGTTTTGCCTGCTGATGCGCGAGGCCGACAGCGCCATCGCCGCGCGCAAGATGGCCGATATCGCGGCGCGCTACCGGCAACTACTGGTGCGCCAGGGCGGGCACGCGCTGCGCGGCTGCACCTTCTCGGCCGGCATCGCCGAATACCCGCGCCACGGCGCCGGCCGGCATGAATTGCTGATGCGCGCCGACGGCGCGCTGTACGCCGCCAAGCAGGCCGGCCGCGACCGCGTGCAGGTGGCCTAGCCGGCCCGGCGGAGCGCGGCGCGGCGGCCGCGCCGACCGCCCCGGCCCGACCGGCCGCTAGCGCCGCTGCGGCGCCGCGCCCTGCTCGCCGCGGCCGCTGCGCGGCGAGCAGGGCGCTGTCGACGCCGGCGCGCGAGGCCGCCCGCAGCTCGGCCCAGGTGACGGGGGCGCCGTGGGTCACATGCCAGATCCCGCTCTCCTCGTCGATCAATAGGTCAAGGCAGGCGTGCAGCAGGTCCGGCACGTAGGTCGGCGACACCGTCAGGTCGTCGGCGGCGGCGAACGGTTGGCCGCGTTCGAGCGCCGCCAGCGCCCGCGCCAGGAAATGGCAGTCGTCCCACGGCCCGAAAAAGGCGCTGCTGCGCACCACCAGCGCGGCCGGCGCGGCGTCGAGCACGCGCCGTTCCGCCTCGGCCTTGCTTTTGCCGTAGATGTTGAGCGGCGCGACCGCGTCGGCTTCGACGTAGGGCGCCAGTTTGCCGCCGTCGGACACCAGGTCGCTCGAAAAGGTCAGCAGGCGCACCTGGCGGCGCTGGCACTCTGCCGCCAGCACCGCCGCGCCGGCGCTGTTTTCCCGGAAACAGCGGGCGACGTCGGTTTCGGCCTGGTCGACCTTGACGTAGCCGCTGGTGTTGACCAGCGCCCACGGCCGGTAGTGGCGCGGCGCCGCATTCCAGGCCGCCCCACATTTCAAGCGGGGCGGCGGCGCTGTCGTGCTGTGGCGTGGGCATGGGGCCTGTCTCCGCTGGGGCGAGGCAGGTTCGATGCCAACCCCGGCCGAAAAGTTCGCGCCGCCTCAGCCGACGAAGCGCAGCAGGCCCTTGAGCGCGTGCGCCACGGCCTGCTCGCGCACCGCCTGGCGGTCGCCGGCGAAGACCAGCCGCTCGGTGTGGCTGCGTTCGCCGATGCGCCAGCCGAAGCAGACCGTGCCGACCGGCTTGCCCGGCACCGCCCCGGCCGGGCCGGCGATGCCGGTGGTGGAGACGGCGACGTGGGCGTTGCTGTTGGCCAGCGCGCCGCCGGCCATCGCCGCGGCGACCTCCTCGCTGACGGCGCCCAGTTGCGCGATCAGCGCCGCCGGCACGTCCAGCAGCCCGGTTTTCGAGGCGTTCGAATACACCACGAAGCCGCAGTCGAACCAGCCGGTCGAGCCGGCCACCTCGGTGATCGCCTGCGCCACGCCGCCGCCGGTGCAGGACTCGGCGGTGCTCAGCAGCAGGCCCCGGGCTTGCAGCGCGCGGCCCACCTGGGCCGCCAGGTCGGGAATGTCGTTGCTCATGTGTGGCTCCTTGAGGATGGAACAGGGCGGCGCCGGCGGCGCCGGCATGGCGTGATTCTAGCCTGCCGGCGGCATGGTCAGCCCTGCAACATGTCAAAAAATTTCACCCGCCGACCTTGAAAATGCGTACACTTGTTTCCAATCAGAACGCTAAAAATGTCCATTCAACACACTCCGCCGTGGCTTGGCGAGCCTGCGCGAGCGGCTCGCCCGCGACCCGGGGCAGCGCCGGCTCGGGAACCGATTTTGCCAACACACGATACCGACCGCTCCGCGATGGGGAGCGCCATGTTGCTGAACCGCCTGTCCGGGCCGCGCCGCTGGCGCGCGTCCGCTCGCCCGCGATGGCGGCGCTGACGCGCGCCGGCGCCGCGCGGGCGCAGCGCCAGGTCAAGGCCGCCTACCTGTATCAATTCGCCGGCTTCGTCGAATGGCCCGAGGGCAGCTTCGCCCGGTCCGACAGCGCGCTTGGCGGCATGATCAACTTCGTCGTCGCCGACCAGAAGCTGCGCGTCGAGGTGGCGCTGAAACCGCTGGCCTCGGCGCGCCTGCGCATCAGCGCGCGCACGCTGTCGGCCGCCTACAACGTGCGGGGGGCCCCGTGATCCGGCTGCGCTCGATCCGCCTGAAGCTGCTCGCCGTGGTGCTGTCGACAACGCTGGTGGCGTTGCTCGTGTCGATCGGCTCGATCATCGCCTACGACCTGCGCGCCTACCACCGCACCGTGCTGGCCGACATGGCGAGCCAGTCCGAGCTGCTGGGGCGCATGACGTCGGCGGCGCTGACCTTCGACGACCGGCGCCTGGCGCGCGAGAACCTGGCGCTGCTGCGCATCCGTCCCGGCGTGCAGGCCGGCGCCATCTACAACGCCGGCGGCGCGCTATTCGCCAGCTACCTGGCGCCCGGCCAGGCCGAGGCCTTCCCGGCCCGCGCCGAGGGCGACGGCGTGCGCGTCGACGGCAAGCGCCTGTTGCTGTTCAAGCGCATCGTCGACAACGGCGAGCTGCTCGGCACGGTCTATCTGCGCGCCGACTACCAGCTGGCCGGGCGCATCGGCGACTACCTCGGCATCGCCGCCGGCGTCACCGTGCTGGCGTTGCTGCTGGCTTGGTTGGTCACGCGCCGGCTCGATTACATCATCACCCGGCCCATCCTCGACATCGCCGACGCCGCCCGCGAGGTCGTCGAGACGGGCGATTATTCGCGCCGCGCGCGCAAGTTCAGCGACGACGAGGTGGCCCGGCTGGTCGACTCGTTCAACCAGATGCTCGCCGAGACCGAGCACCGCACGCGCGCGCTGGAAACCTCGAACCGCGAGATCGCCCGCGAGGCCGAGCAGCGCAGCCTGGCGCAGGCCGAGGTGATGCGCCTGAACCTGGACCTGGAGCGGCGCGTGCACGAGCGCACCACGCAGCTTGAGGTCAGCAACGGCGAGCTGGCCATGGCGGTGGCGCAGGCCAAGAGCGCCAACCACGCCAAGTCGGCCTTCCTGTCGGCCATGAGCCACGAGCTGCGCACGCCGCTCAACGCGATCCTCGGCTTCGCCCAGATCCTGAGCTCGGAGCGCTTGCCGTCGACGCTGGCGCAAAAGAAGGAGTTCGCCAGCCACATCCTGAAGTCGGGGCGCCACCTGCTGACGCTGATCAACGAGATCCTCGACCTGGCCAAGGTCGAATCGGGCACGCTCGACCTGTCGCTCGAACCGGTGGCGCTGCAGGACATCCTCGACGAATGCCACGGCATGGTCGCGCCGCTGGCGCAGCAGCGCGGCGTGCGCATGCTGTTCCCGCAGGGCTGCGCGCTGAACGTGCAGGCCGACCGCACCCGCCTCAAGCAGATCCTGCTGAACCTGCTCTCGAACGCCCTCAAGTACAACCGCCCGGCCGGCAGCGTGGTCGTCGACTGCGCGCCCGACGGCGCCGGCGCGGTGCGCCTGTCGGTGCGCGACAGCGGCGTCGGGCTGGCGCCGCGGCAGCTCGAGCGGCTGTTCCA
This sequence comes from Janthinobacterium sp. CG_23.3, assembly GCF_046115965.1. Classification (NCBI taxonomy): domain Bacteria; kingdom Pseudomonadati; phylum Pseudomonadota; class Betaproteobacteria; order Burkholderiales; family Oxalobacteraceae; genus Janthinobacterium; species Janthinobacterium sp. CG_23.3. The sequence continues at coordinate 21,117 of NZ_JBJXIB010000012.1, forward strand.
GCCGTTCAACCGGCTCGGCCAGGAAACCGGCGCCGAGGAGGGCACCGGCATCGGCCTGGTGGTCACCAAGCGCCTGGTCGAGCTGATGGACGGGCGCATCGGCGTCAGCAGCGAGATCGGCGTCGGCAGCGTGTTCTGGGTCGAGCTGCGCGCCACCGAGCCGACCGCGCTGGCGGCGCCGGCGGTGCCGGCCGAGGAGGCGGCGGCGCTGGCGGCGCCGGGCGCGCCCGTCACGCTGCTGTACGTCGAGGACAACCCGGCCAACCTGCGCCTGGTCGAGGAGATCGTGCGTTTCCGCCCCGAGCTGCGCCTGCTGTCGGCGCCGGACGGCCACCTCGGCATCGAGCTGGCGCGCGCCCACCAGCCGCAGTTGATCCTGATGGACATCAACCTGCCCTGCGTCAGCGGCATCGACGCCATGAAGCTGTTGCGCAGCGACCCGCTGACGGCGCACATCCCGGTCATCGCGCTGACCGCCAACGCCATGCCGCGCGACGTCGAGCGCGGCATGGCGCTGGGATTTTTCCACTACCTGACGAAACCCATCAACATCGACGAATTCACCCAGGCCATCAACAGCGCGCTGGCCCACGTCGCAGAAAAGGGCGGGCCGACATGATCACCCAAGCCGACATCCACGGCGCAAAAATCCTGCTCGTCGACGACCAGGCCATCAACGTCGAGCTGCTCGAGTATTTGCTGAGGAGCACCGGCTACCTGGCGGTCAGCTCGACCACCGATCCGCGCCGGGTGGCGGCGCTGCACGCCGAGCACGACTACGACCTGATCATCCTCGACCTGCACATGCCGGGCATGAGCGGCTTCGACGTGATGGCGGCGTTGAAGCCGATCGAGGCCGGCGCCTACCTGCCGGTGCTGGTGGTGACGGCCGACCCGGAGAAGAAGCTGGCCGCGCTCGACGCCGGCGCGCGCGACTTCGTCAGCAAACCCTTCGACCCGCTCGAGGTGCTCACGCGCATCCACAACATGCTCGAGGTGCGCCTGCTGCACCGCGAAGCGCGCCAGTACAGCGCGCGCCTGGAGCGCACCGTGCTCGAACGCACCGCCTCGCTGCAGCGCTTTCGCAGCGCCATGGACGCCACCGCCGACGCCATCTTCCTGGTCGACCCGGCCGGCGCCGCCCTGCTCGACGTCAACGAGGGCGCCTGCCGCATGCTCGGCTACAGCCGCGCGCAACTGCTGGCGATGGCGCCGGCGCGGCTGCTGCCGGCGCCGCCGGCGGGCGCGCCGCGCGACCCGGCGCGCGCGCCGCTGCTGGTGGAGTGCGAGCTGGAGCGCCACGACGCGGTGCCGGTGCCGGTTGAACTGTACTGGCAGTGGCAGCAGCAGGTGGAGCCGGGGCGGGTGCTGATCGCGGTGGCGCGCGACATCAGCGAGCGCCGCGCCGCGCAGGAGCGCATGAAGCATTTGGCCCATTACGACAGCCTGACCGGGCTGCCCAACCGCACGCTGTTCTACCAGACCCTGGAACACGCGATCGGGCTGGCGCGCGAAAAGGCCTGGCGCATCGTCGTGCTGTTCATCGCGCTGGACCGCTTCAAGAACGTCAACGACTCGCTCGGCGCGGCGCTGGGCGACGAGCTGCTGCGCCAGTTCAGCAACCGCCTGGTGCAGTGCGTGCGCCTGCGCGACACGGTCGGGCGCATGGGCAACGACGAGTTCGCGCTGATCCTGACGATGACGCGCGACCAGCAGGACGCCGTCAACGTCGCCAACCAGGTGCGCGAGGCGCTGCGCGCGCCGTTCGACCTGGGCGGCCACGCGGCGGCGCTGACGGCCAGCATCGGCATCGCCATGTACCCGGACGACGCGGTCGAGCCGGAACCGCTGATCAAGTACGCCAACACGGCGATGGCGCGCGCCAAGCAGGCCGGGCGCGACGGCTACCGCTTCTTCACCGCCGGCATGAACGTCCAGGTGCTGGCCCGGCTCGACCTGGAGCTGGCGCTGCGGCGCGCCCTCGACCAGGGCGAGTTCGTGCTGTACTACCAGCCCAAGGTCGACCTGCGCCGCGGCCGCCTGAGCGGGGGCGAGGCGCTGCTGCGCTGGCGCCGGCCCGGCTACGGCCTGGTCGCGCCGGCCGAGTTCGTGCCGCTGCTGGAGGACACCGGCCTGATCGTGCGCGCCGGCGCCTGGGTCGTCGACGAGGCCTGCCGGCAGATCGCCGCGTGGTGCGCCGGCCCGGTCGGCGCGGTGCACGTGGCGGTGAACGTGTCGAGCCGGCAGTTCGCCGAGGGCGACCTGGAGGGCGGGGTGCGCGCCGCGCTGGCGCGACACAAGGTCAACCCGGCGCTGCTCGAACTCGAGCTGACCGAGTCGGCGCTGATGGTCAACGCCGAGCGCACCATCGTGGTGCTGGGCAACCTGAAGAAAATCGGCGTGAAGATCGCCATCGACGACTTCGGCACCGGCTATTCCAGCCTGTCCTACCTGCAGCGCTTCCCGATCGACAAGCTGAAGATCGACATCGCCTTCGTGCGCAACATCACCACCAACCCGAACGACGCCGCCATCGCGCTGGCCATCATCAGCATGGCGCACAGCCTGAAGCTGGGGGTGATCGCCGAGGGCGTCGAGTCGCGCCCGCAGCTGGAATACCTGCGGCGCAACCGCTGCGACGAAATCCAGGGCTACTACTTCAGCCGGCCGCTGCCGGCCGCCGAGCTGGGCCTGCTGGTGGCGGCCGGCACCGGCCTGCCGCGCGAGCCGGACCAGGCGGCGCAGCCGTCGCAGACCCTGCTCATCGTCGACGACGACGTCAACGTGCTGTCCTCGCTGCACCGGCTGTTCCGGCCGGACGGCTACCACATCCTGACGGCGGCGTCGCCGGCCGAGGGCTTCGAGATGCTGGCGTTGCACCAGGTCCACGTGATCGTCTGCGACCAGCGCATGCCGGTCATGAGCGGCACCGAATTCCTCAGCAAGGTCAAGGAAATGTACCCGGAGACCATCCGCATCATCCTGTCCGGCTACACCGGGCTGGAGTCGGTGCTGGACTCGATCAACCGCGGCGCGATCTACCGCTTCTACACCAAGCCGTGGGACGACACCCAGTTGCGCGACAACATACGCCTGGCCTTCCACCACTACTGGCTGGTGAACCAGGCGGTGCCGGCGCGCCCCGGCGACGCCCAGGCCGACCCGGCCATCTGAGCGCCGCGAACAAGCAAAAAACCGGCGGCAAAGAGCCGGGCTCGGACCTTCAGGTCCGAGCCCGGGCTTACGCCGGCGGTTTTTTTCGGCCCGCCTACGCCTTGAAGTGGTCGAAGCCCTGCAGCCGCAGGTCGAGCGGGCGGCCGGCGCCGTCGACCAGGCGCAGGCCGGGCGCGGCGTCGATGGCGCCGACCCGGGCCACCGGCGTGGCGGCGCCGGCGGCCAACGCCAGCACCGCGTCGCGCGCCGCCGCCGGCGCCGTGAAGCACAACTCGTAGTCGTCGCCGCCGGCGGCGGTGAAGCTGCGCCGCAGCGCCTGCGTCTGGCGCGCCAGCACCGGCCCGGCCGGCAGCGCGTCGACGTCGAGCGTGGCGCCGACCCGCGACGCGGCCAGAATGTGGCCGAGGTCGCCGACCAGGCCGTCCGAGATATCAATCGCCGCGTGCGCCAGGCCCGAGCGCGCCAGCGCCAGCCCCAGCGCCACCCGCGGCGTCGGCGCGTGCATGCGCGCCGCCGCCCGCTCCAGCTCGGCGCCGTCCAGCGCCAGCTCGGCGCGGTAGCCGGCCAGCGCCAGGCGGGCGTCGCCCAGCGTGCCGCTGATCCAAACGTCGTCGCCGGCGCGGGCGGCGGCGCGGCGCAGCGCCGCGCCGGGCGCCAGCTCGCCGAACACCGTGATGCAGATGTTCAGCGGGCCCTTGGTGGTGTCGCCGCCGATCAGCTCGCAGTCGAAGGCGTCGGCCAGCGCGAACAGGCCGTCCGAAAAGCCGGCCAGCCAGTCGCGTTCTGCCGCCGGCAGCGCCAGCGCCAGCGTGAAGGCGACCGGGCGCGCGCCCATCGCCGCCAGGTCGGACAGGTTCACCGCCAGGCTCTTGTGGCCCAGCTTGCGGGCGTCGGCGCCGGCGAAGAAATGCCGGCCCTCGACCAGCATGTCGGACGAAATCGCCGTCTGCATGCCGGGCGCCGGGGTCAGCAGCGCGCAGTCGTCGCCGATGCCGAGCGTGGCGCGGCCGGCGCGCGGGCGCGCGAAATATTGTTTGATGAGGTCGAATTCGGAGAGCATGGCGCCATTGTACCGAATGGCGGCGTACGTGCCCCTTTGCCGGGCTCCCGCTCAGCCGAGCCGCTCCAGCGCGAAGTCGACAAAGCTGCGCACCTTGGCGCTGGGGCGGGTTTCGGCGCGCCGCACGATGTGCATGGCGCGCTCCGGCAAGTTCCAGTCGGGCAGCAATTCGACCAGTTGGCCGGACGCGATGAACGGTTCCAGCAGCGCCCCGGTTTGCACCGCCACGCCCATGCCGGCCAGCGCCGCCGCCACCAGCGCCTGGCCGGTGTTGCTGGCGAAGCCGCCGCGCACCGGCGCGTGCACGCTGGCGCCGGCGCGCGCGAAGCGCCAAGCGTGGTCCGGCCCCCAGGCGGCGAACGCCAGGCAGTTGTGTTGCGCCAGGTCGGACGGGTGCAGCGGCGCGCCGCGGCGCGCCAGATAAGCCGGGCTGGCCACCGCGTGCATGCGCTCGGGCCGCAGCGGCCGGGCGACCAGGGCGTCGTCGCGCAGCGCGCCGGCGCGCACGGCGACGTCGAAACCCTCCTCGGCCATGTCGACCACGCGGTTGTGCAGCGCCAGGTCAATGTGCACCTGCGGGTGCAGCGCGGCGTAGGCGCCGATCACCGGCACCAGCCGGTGGCTGCCGTAGGCGACCGGCGCGGTGACGCGCAGCACGCCCTGGGGGCTGGCGCGCACGGTCTCGGCGACGTGGTCGGCCGCCTCGACGCTGGCCAGCACCTCGCGGCAGCGTTCCAGGTACAGCGCGCCGATTTCGGTCAGCACCTGGCGGCGGGTGGTGCGCTCGATCAGGCGGGCGCCCAGCTGCTGTTCGAGCGCGCGCACGTGCTTGCCGACCATCACGGCGGAGATACCCAGCGCGGGCGCCGCCGCGGCGAAGCTGTCGGCGCTGGCGGCGGCCACGAAGACCCGCATGCTATGGAGTTTATCGCTCATATTCATAATTATAAGTTACGAGTGGCGTAATAATTGGCGTATTTATCGCATCGATTATTTCGACAATAATGGCTCCATTGCAAAGTCAAATGGAGTCGGGAATGCGAATTGTGACGATCAAGCGCGCCGGGGCGCTGGTGTTGGCGGCGTTAGCCGCGCTGGCGCAGGCCGCGCCCGAGGCCGCGGCGACGCGGGCGTTGCCGCCCGACTGGTATCCGGAAAGCGTGGCGGCGGGCGCCGACGGCGCCCTGTATGTCAGCAGTTGGCGCCAGGGCGCGGTGGCGCGGCTGGGCAGCGCCGGCGGCGCCGCCGGCATTGTCGTGGCGCCGGCCTCCAACGGCCTGGCGAACGGCCAGGGCGTGCTGGTCGACGCCGCCCGCCGGCTGCTGTGGGTGTGTTCGGCGGCGTTCGGTTTCACCAGCGTGCCGCTGACGCCGAGCGCGCTCAAAAGCTACGACCTCGACAGCGGCGCGCCGCGCGCCAGTTATCCCTTGCCGCCGGGCGAGGGCGGCGGCCCCGGCCAGTGCAACGACGTGGCGCAGGACGCCGCCGGCACGCTGTACGTGACCGACGCCGCGCAGCCGCGCGTGCTGCGCCTGCGCTCCGGCGACGCGGCCTTGCAGAGCTGGGCCGCGGACGCCGCCTTCGCCGCCGGCGCGCAAGGCTATACGCTCAACGGCATCGCCATCGACCGCGACCAGATTTACCTGAGCGCGGTGGCGGCCGTGCCCTACCTGTTGCGCGTCGGCGTCAACGGCGACGGCTCGGCCGGCCCGGCGGCAAAAATCGCCTTGCCGCGCGCGCTCAAGAACGCCGACGCGCTGCGGCTGGCCGGCCCCGACCGCCTGGTCATTTTCGAGAGTAACGCCTTTGGCGGCGACGGCGCCTATGGCGGCCAGATCACGCTGGCGCGGCTGGCGGGCCGCGGCGCCACGCTGCAAACCATCGTCGCCGGCCTCAACGAGCCGTCCTCTGGCGCGGTGGTGGACGGGCGCGTCTATTTTGTCGAATCGAAATTCGCGCTGCTGTTGCGCCACAAGGACGCGGCGCCGCCGCCCGACGTGCCCTTCAACGTGCAGTCGCGCGCGCTGCCGGCCGACTAAGCCTTTCATCCGCCACCACCACAGGAGCAAGGACATGACCGCATACGCCATCGGTTCGATCACCATCCACAACACGGATTGGCAAAAAGAGTACGGCGAAAACATGCCGGCGCTGATACAAAAGCACGGCGGCACGGTGCTGACGAGGGCGCCGGCCGTGGCGCTGGAGGGCGCGCCCTTGTTGCCCGGCTTGGTCGTGATGATCGCCTTCCCCGGCGCCGCGCAGGCGCGCGCCTGGTACGACGACCCGGCCCATGCGCCGCTGCGGCAATTGCGCCAGCGCGGCGCGCATTTCGACTTGATCTTGGTTGACGGCGTCTAGCCCTGCGCCTCAGGGTTGGGTGGTGGTCGCCTGCTCGTGCGACGGGCAGTTGGTGGTTTTCGACGGCAGGCCGTTCTTGATGATGTCCCTGCCGTTCGGCGTCTGGACGCCGTCGAAGGTGACGCAGTAGGTGCCGCCGGCGCCGACCACCTTGTGGCGGCGCCGTCTCTCGCCGGCGGGATCGATGAGTTCCTGGACTTTCGGCGCCTCGAACCAGCGGTTGGGCACGGCGTCGGCGGCGTCGGCGAAACCCTTGGCCAGGCGGGTCTGCGGCGTATTTGCCGGCGCGCTGAAGCGCAAGCCGGGGCCGGCCTTGCGCAATTGCCTGTCGATGGCGCCGACGTCGCGTTTGGCTTGTTGCAAGATATCGTCGATCCTCGGGGCCGGCGCGGCGCGTTCGGCGACGGCCGCTTGCACCGTGGCGGCGGGCGCGGTGGCGGCAAGCGGCACCGGCAGCAGCGTCGCGGCGGCGGCGCGCGGCAGGGCCGGTGGACGCCCCGCGACGCGACGCGCGGGCAAGGCCGGCAATGCCGGCAATGCCGGCGCCGCCGTTGGCGGCGCCAGGCGCAGCCACTGGATGGGGTTGCCGGGCTCGGCCGGCTGCTGTGCCGGCGGCGGCGTCGGCCGGCTCAGCGTCCACGCATACAGCAAGGCCAGATGGATGGCGAGGGTCAGCGCCGCGCCGGCCAGCGGGCGGTGGCGGGGCGTGAATGTCGGTGTAGGCATGGTCAGGCAGCATAGCAAGCGGCACCTAACATTGCAACATTTGCAATACTTATTTACAAGTTTCGAGTGGGATTGCCACGCCGCGTCGCCCTCGGGACGGAGGCTTGGCATTGATGCGCATCACACATCCATCGCTATAACTGATCGGATTTATTGGCTTAATAGAAATTTCCTTCGGTTTTTTGGAATAAATTATGCGTTTTGGTGATGACGGACTGTCGCTTGGGGAAAATACCTAGCTAATTGAAAGAATCCGTCTGATAAAATCGTACGCTTTCCGATCGAACAAATAGGAAGGCTGCACAGAATGGATTCGTCATCTGATCAAAAAGAGGAATTACGTCAACAACTGCGCCTTGCCGCGCTCGAATACCACGAGTGCCCGAGACCTGGCAAAATCAGCGTCACGCCCACCAAACAACTGACCAACCAGCGCGACCTGGCGCTGGCCTACTCGCCGGGTGTGGCGGCGCCGTGCGAAGAGATCGTCATCGATCCCGCCAACGCCTATAAATACACGGCGCGCGGCAACCTGGTCGCCGTCATCACCAACGGCACCGCCGTGCTGGGCCTGGGCAACATCGGCCCGCTCGCCGCCAAGCCCGTGATGGAAGGCAAGGGCGTGCTGTTCAAGAAATTCGCCGGCATCGACGTGTTCGACATCGAGATCAATGAGCTGGACCCGGACAAGCTGGTCGACATCATCGCCTCGCTCGAGCCGACCTTCGGCGGCATCAACCTGGAAGACATCAAGGCGCCGGAGTGCTTCTACATCGAACGCCAGTTGCGCGAGCGCATGAAGATTCCGGTCTTCCACGACGACCAGCACGGCACCGCCATCATCGTCGGCGCCGCCATCCTGAACGGCCTGCGCGCGGTCGGCAAGGACATCAAGCACTGCAAGCTGGTGGTGTCGGGCGCCGGCGCGGCCGCGCTGGCCTGCCTGGACCTGATCGTCGACCTCGGCTTCCCGCTGGAAAACATCTTCGTCACCGACCTGGCCGGCGTGGTCTACAAGGGCCGCGTCGAACTGATGGACCCGGACAAGGCGCGCTTCGCGCAGCAAACCTCGCTGCGCAGCCTGGGCGAAGTCATCGCCGGCGCCGACATCTTCCTCGGCCTGTCGGCCGGCGGCGTGCTGAAACAAGACATGGTGCGCCAGATGGCGCCGAACCCGCTGATCCTGGCGCTGGCCAACCCGAATCCGGAAATCCTGCCGGAAGACGTCAAGGCCGTGCGCAGCGACGCCATCATCGCCACCGGCCGTTCGGACTATCCGAACCAGGTCAACAACGTGCTGTGCTTCCCGTACATCTTCCGCGGCGCGCTCGACTGCGGCGCCACCACCATCACGCGTGAAATGGAAATCGCCGTGGTGCACGCGATCGCCGAGCTGGCCCACGCCGAGCAGTCCGACATCGTCGCCACCACCTACGGCATCAGCAACCTGGCGTTCGGCCCGGAATACCTGATTCCGATGCCGTTCGACCCGCGCCTGCTGATCCAGATCGCGCCGGCGGTGGCCAAGGCCGCCTTCGAATCCGGCGTGGCGACGCGCCCGATCAAGGACCTGCAAGCCTACGCCGACAGCCTGCAGCAATTCGTCTACCGCAGCGGCACCTTCATGAAGCCGCTGTTCCAGGTGGCGAAAAGCACCCCGGTCGAACTCAAGCGCATCGTCTACGCCGAGGGCGAAGAGGAGCGCGTGCTGCGCGCCGTGCAAGTGGTGGTCGACGAGCGCCTGGCGCGGCCCATCCTGGTCGGCCGCCCGGCCGTGCTGGAGTCGCGCATCGAGAAGTTCGGCCTGCGCCTGAAGCAGGGCCAGCATTTCGACGTCATCAACCCGGACCACGACGAGCGCTACCGCGACTACTGGCAGGCCTACTACGCGATGAGCAGCCGCAAGGGCGTCACCGAGGAATACGCGAAGCTGGAAATGCGCCGCCGCCACAGCCTGATCGGCGCGATGATGATCCACAAGGGCGACGCCGACGGCATGATCTGCGGCACCTTCGGCACCACCGACCTGCACCTGAAATATATCGACCAGGTGCTGGGCATGGGCGCCGGCAGCAAGGTCTACGCGGCGATGAACGTGCTGATCCTGCCGGAACGCCAGTTGGTGATCGTCGACACCCACGTCAACGAGAACCCGGACGCCGAGCAACTGGCCGAGATCGCCATCATGGCGGCCGAAGAGATGCGCCGCTTCGGCCTGAGTCCGCGCGCGGCGTTGCTGTCGCATTCGAACTTCGGTTCGAGCAATAGCGCCTCGGCGCAGAAAATGCGCGCCGCGCTGGCCATCATCAAGGAGAAGGCGCCGGAACTGGAAGTGGACGGCGAGATGCACGGCGACACCGCGCTCGACTCGAAGCTGCGCAACAAGATCATGCCGCATTCGGACTTGAAAAACGACGCCAACCTGTTGGTGATGCCGAACATCGACGCCGCCAACATCGCCTACAACCTGCTCAAGACGGCGGCCGGCAACGGCATCGCGGTCGGCCCGATCCTGCTGGGCTGCGCCAAGGCGGTGCACATCCTGACGCCGTCGGCGACGGTGCGGCGCATCGTCAACATGACGGCGCTGTGCGTGGTCGACGCGGTGGCCCAGCGCAAGGCATAAAGCGGCGCCGCGGCCCTTTTCCGGGCCGCGGCAGCCGGCGCCGTCAAGCTTGTGGTTGACGCGCATCAAACCCCACGCCGATTGTTGTGCAGGCGTGGGGTTTTTCATTTGAGTTGACAATTGTCAAGTTCGAACGCGCGCCAGCGCCTAAGATGCAAGGGAACTCTCGGCCCTCCCAGCGGTCAACGATGACGAAGTAACCCATTGTTTATTTCCGGCTGATCGTGCGACGCAACAGCGCTGTCAGTGCGGGAGTTCACCATTTCAGTTGGCGCCAGCCGGGTTTGCCGCGTCGTGTCACGGCGCGGGGCTAAGCCGATCCACGACAAGCGCGTTAGCGGCCTACTTCTCGGCCCAGCGTTCCTTGATGGCGACGACGGCCGGCAGCTGCGCCAAAAACAGCTCCACCAGCGCGGCGTCGAAGTGGCGCCCGCGCTGCTCCAGCAGGAAGTCCACCGCCGCCTCGACCGACCAGGCTTCTTTGTACGGCCGCGCCGACGTCAGCGCGTCGAACACGTCGGCGATCGCGACGATGCGCCCGGCCAGCGGAATCGCCTCGCCCGCCAACCCCTTCGGATAACCGCTGCCGTCCCATTTCTCGTGGTGCGTCAGGGCGATCACGCGGGCCAGCGCCAGCATGCCGCCGGCGTGCTCGCCGATGATGTCGCCGCCGATGGTGGCGTGGGTTTGCATCACCGTCCATTCGGCGGCGTCGAGCCGGCCCGGCTTTTGCAGGATACTGTCGGGGATGCCGATCTTGCCGACGTCGTGCATCGGCGCCGCGTGCAACAGGTCGTCGGCCTCGTCCTGGTCCATGCCGGCGGCCACCCCCAGCAGGCGCGCGTAGTGGCTCATGCGGATCACGTGCAGGCCGGTTTCGTTGTCCTTGTATTCGGCCGCCAGGCCGAGGCGCTGGACGATGGCCAGGCGCGATTGCTTGAGCTCGTCGACGTGCACCAGCGACAGGTGGGTGCGCACGCGCGCGCGCACGATGGGCGGGCTGACCGGCTTGGTGATGTAGTCGACGGCGCCGGCGTCGAAGCCGATCACCTCGTCGCGCGGGTCGCCCAGCGCGGTGACGAAAATCACCGGGATGGCGCAGGTGGCCGGGTCGGCCTTGAGCTGGCGGCAGACGTCGTAGCCGCTCATGCCGGGCATCATGACGTCGAGCAGGACCAGCTCGGGACGCTCGCGCCGCGCCAGCTCCAGCGCCCGCTCGCCGTCCTTGGCGAACAGCAGGCGGTAGCCCGATTGCAGGATCTGGCGCAGCAGTTGCAGGTTGCTGGCCTCGTCGTCGACGGCCAGGATCAGCGGCAGTTTGTCGTGCGGATGGCTCATGTCGGTTCCGGATTGAGAATGCCAAGGATGCCTTGCACGGCGCCTTGCGCCAGCGCGAAGTCGAAGTCGGCCAGGGCCAGTTGCAGCGCCGCCAGTTCACCCGCCGCGCGCCCGCCCAGGCTGGCCGCCAGCGCCGCCAGCGCGGCGTCGTCGAGTTCGCCCCGTTGCAGCGATTGTAGCAGCATCGCCGCGCCGGCCCGGGCCGCGTCGGCGTCGAAGGCGCCGGCCGCGGCGGCCGCGGCGGCGCGCGGCGCCGGCGCGTCGGCGCGGATCGCCTGCAGCGCCGCCGGCCACTGCGCCACCAAGCGGCTCAGCACTTCGCTGCGGGCGGCGGCATCGTCGCCGCCGCCGGCCAGGCACAGGTGTTCGACCTGGCCCAGCGTGGCGGCCAATTGCTCCATGCCGAGGTTGGCGGCCATGCCGCGCAGCTTGTGCGCCTGCGCCTGCGCCGGCGCGTAGCGGCCGGCCTCGATGTGCGCCGCCAGCGCGTTGGCCGCGCCGCCGTGCTCGCGCTCGAAGCGCGCCAGCGCGCCCAGGTAGGCGTCGGGGCTGTCGGCCCAGCGCTGCAGGCCGGCCTTGCGGTTGAGTACGCGCCGGCCGGGGCCGGCCGGCGCCGCCGCGCCCGCCGCCGGCCCGCTTTCCAGCCCCAGCACGCGGGCGATTTCATGCGACAGCGTGGTCCAGTCGACCGGTTTGGAGGCGAAGCCGTCCATGCCGGCGGCGGCGCTGGCCTTGCGGTGGGCGTCGAGCACGCTGGCCGTCATCGCCACCACCGGTACCCGCGGGCGGCCGTCGCGCAGCGCCGCGGCGCGGATTTCGCGGGTCGCCGCCAAGCCGTCCATCAGCGGCATTTGCACGTCCATCAGGATCACGTCGAACACTTCCCCGGCCGCCAGCCGGGCCGCCTGGAGGCCGTCGCCGGCGCTGCGCACGCTGTGGCCGCGCTTGCCCAGTAGCAGCGCCAGCAGTTCCAGGTTTTGCGGCACGTCGTCGGCCGCCAGCACCCGCAGCGGCGGCAGCGCGAACGCGTCGCGCGCGCCGGCGGCCGGCGCCGCGCGCCGCCCCGGCACCAGCGGCAGCAGCACGTGGAAGGTGGCGCCGCGGCCGGGGCCGCTCTCGGCCCAGATGCGCCCGCCCATCAGCGTCACCAGCTGGCGGCTGATGGTGGTGCCCAGGCCGGTGCCGCCGTAGCGCCGCGTCATCGAGGCGTCGGCCTGGGTGAACGGCTCGAAAATGGCGTCGAGGCGGTCGGCCGGGATGCCGATGCCGGTGTCGCTGACCTGGATGTGCAACTGGCCCTCGCGCGTCGCCGCGGCCACGGTGACGCCGCCGGCGGCGGTGAACTTGACGGCGTTGCCGAGCAGGTTGCCGAGCACCTGGCGCAGCCGCAGCTCGTCGCCGTACAGCTCGGCCGGCAGGTCGCCGGCCAGCGCGATGTCGACCGTCAGTCCCTTGCCGCGGGCGTTGCCGCCGTAGGTCGACGAGAGTTCGTCGAGCAGCGCCAGCAGGTTGTAGTCGCCCAGTTCGAGTTCGACCGCGCCCTTGTCGAGCTTGGCCGTGTCGAGGATTTCGTTGAGCAGGCGCAGCAGCGAGCGGCCGGCGTGGCGCACGGTGTCGAGGTGGTGGCGCTGCTGCGCGTCGAGGTCGCTGTCGAGCAGCACGTCGGTGAAGCCGAGGATGGAATTCATCGGCGTGCGGATTTCATGGCTCATGTTGGCGACGAAGCTGGCGCGGGCGGCGGCGGCCTGCTCGGCGGTTTCCTTGGCGCGGCGCAGGTCCTGCTCCATGCGCTGGCGCTCGCTGATGTCGAGGATGACGCCGTCGATCCAGTGGCCCTGGCCGCTGGCGTCGGGGCCGACGGCGCCGTGTTCCCACATCCAGCGCAGCGTGCCGTCGGCGTGGCGCAGGCGGTATTCGACCAGGTAGGGCTGCGCCGCGGCCTGGCTGTGCGCGACGGCGGCGGCGACGCGGCCGCGGTCCTCCGGCAGGATCAGCGCGTTCAGGGTGCGCAGCGGCGGCTGGCCGAGGAAGTCGGCGGCCGCATAGCCGGCCACGCGCTCGATGCCGTCGCTGAGGAACAGCGCCGGGTGGCCCGGCGCGCTGCTGCAGCGGAAGGCGATGCCGGGGATGTTGCCGATCAGCGAGCGGAATTGCTGCTCGCTGTGGCGCAGCGCCAGCTCGATGGCGCGGCGTTCGCTGATGTCGCTGATGAACAGCACGAACAGCTCGCTGTCGGCCAGGCGCGCGTGGCCCAGCGCGCGCCGCAGCGGCACGCTGGAGCCGTCCTTGCGCAGGCCGCAGATTTCGGCGTCGAGCACGCCCTCGCCGCTGCGCAGGTAGCCGAGCAGGCCCTCGCGCTCGGAGCGGCCGGGGTCGGCCATCAGCACGCTGATGTTACGGCCCAGCACCTCGGCGCGCTTCCAGCCGAAGATGCGCTCGGCCGAGGCGTTGAATTCGTGGATGGCGCCGCTGCGGTCGACGGTGATGACGCCGTCGATGGTGGTGGTGAGCAGCGCGCGCATCCAGCTTTCGTTCTGGCTGAGCTGGCGGAACATTTCACGGTAGCGCAGCAGGCCGTTGGCCGAGGCGGCGAAGATGGTGAAGGCGACGGTGATCAGCGTCACCGCCAGCGCCACGAAGGCGCTGCTGGCGCCGACGGCGTTGCCCGGCGGCGGCGTGCCGACGAAGCGCGCCGCCGCCATGCCGGTGTAGTGCATGCCGGCGATGGCGCAGCCCATCACGCTGGCGGCCAGCAGCAGGCGCACGTCGCGGCCGAGGTATTGGCGCAGGCCGCGCAGGCCGAAGCGCACCCACAGCGCCAGCGTTGCCAGCAGCACCGCCACGACGATCGACAGGCCGAACATGAACGGGTCGTAGCGCAACGCCAGGCTCATGTTCATCGCCGCCATGCCGGTGTAGTGCATCGCGCCGATGCCGGCGCCGGTCAGCACGCCACCGGCCAGCAACGCGCCGGCGCTGAGCGTGCGCCGGTTCAGGATCGACAGCGCGACGCCGGAGGCGGCCAGGCTGGGCAGGATCGACAGGATCGTCAGCGTCGGGTCGTAGTCGACGCGGGTGCACAGGCTGAAGGCGAGCATGCCGATGAAGTGCATGGCCCAGACGCCGCAGCCCAGCGCCAGGCTGCCGGTCAGCAGGGCGATGCTGCGCAGGGCGCGGCTGGGATGGGCCGTGCCGCGGCCGGCGATCTGCAGCCCCATCCAGGAGGAAAAGATGGCCACCAGCACCGACAGCGCGACCAGGGCCGGATCGAAGCGGCCGTAGTTGAGCAGGCTCGGATCGGCCGGCGGCGAGAACAATTGCAGCAGCGTGGGTAGGAACATGGGCGACGGCGGGACGGGTGGATAACAAATGCTTCGGTCTAGAAACCACCATAACACATTTCCCCTGGGAAACAAGTCCTGCACGCGTGTTGTTGCGTTCCCGCACCAGCGGCGGCGCCGCCGGCCGTCAGCCGTCGCGCCCGTCGCGCCCGTCGCGCAACTGGCGCGCCCGCGCCAAGCCGGCGACGATTACGTCCAGCGCCTGTTGCCTGGCGGCCGCGTCGGGCAGGCGCAGCACGTAGGACGGGTGGTACAGCGCCAGCACCCAGCGGCCCTGGTGGCGCAGCGGCCGGCCCAGCGCCTGCTTGAGCGTGGCGCCGGCGTCGCCCAGCACCGCCTTGAGCGCCGTCGCGCCCAGCGCCACCACCACCGCCGGTTGGCCGCGCTCGATCTCCCGCTCCAGCCAGACGCGGCAGGCGTCGACCTCTTGCTGCGCCGGCGTCTTGTGCAGGCGCCGCTTGCCGCGCGGCTCCCATTTGAAATGCTTGACCGCGTTGGTGATGTAGACGGCGTCGCGCGCCAGCCCGGCCAGCGCCAGCGCGCGTTCGAGCACGGCGCCGGCCGGGCCGACGAACGGCAGCCCGGCCAGGTCCTCCTGGTCGCCCGGCTGCTCGCCGACCAGCATGATGGGCGCCGTGGCCGGGCCGGCGCCGTCGACGGCCTGGGTGGCGTGGCGCCACAGCTCGCAGCGGCGGCACTGCGCCAGCGCGCCGTCGCCGTCGCCGCCGCCGCGGCGCGGCCCGGCGCCGCCGGCGGCGATGCGCACCACGCTGCCGGGGCGCTCGGCCACGCCGGGCGCCTGGCCGGTGCGGCGGGCGCCGGCGGCGGCCTGCGCCAGCATCGCCGGCACCACCGCGCCCTCGGGCAGGTTTTTCCAGAAGCGCGCCGGGATGTGGCTGTGCAGCAGGCGCCGGTTCAGCCGCGCCGGATTGAAGATGCTACGGTAATAGGTCAGCCACAGCGCCTCGCCGGCGTCGTCGACGTCGGCGGCGCCGCGCATCCGCGGCGGCAGGCTGTGCAGCGCGGCGCCGTCCCACATCACGGTCGCCTCGGGCGTGGCGATCATCCACGTCGCGCCGCCCATGCGCGCGGCGAAATGCGGCGCCACCTGCGCCAGCACGTCGTGCACCGGTTCGTACCAGGCGACGAAGCGCGGCGCCTCGGCCGCCTCGGGGCGTTCGCGAAAGCGCACGTAGGCGTGCATGTCGTGCTGCTCGCGCTGCACCGCCTTGACCATCGCGTGCAGCCGCGCGCCGTCGGGGTCGGCGGCCGACATGACGTCGCGTTCGCCGCGCCGCCAGCGCCACACCACCCGGTACAGCAATGCCCAGCGCGCGTCGGCGCGGAAGCGCGCGGCCGTTTGCAGCAGGTCCACCAGCCGGCGCGGCAGTTGCACCGCGCCGGCGGCGGGGCAGGGCGCGCGCGGCCGCGCGACGGCGTCGTCGATGCCGGCCAGCAGGTCGCCGTCGCCGGGGCGACTGATCCATTGCACCGCGTGCGGCGCGATGTCGTGCGCCAGCAACTGGCGCGCCGCGTCGCGCCACTGCTCGAAGCACTGCGCCAGCACCGGCTGCCCGGCGCTCACGGCGGCGACCGCGTCCGGCGGCGTCAGCTTGTTTGCGGCGCCGGCCATAGGTCTAACTGTTGCGGCGCCAGCTGTTGCGCCGCCTGTTGCTGCGGGCCGCGTTGGGGCGCCGGCGCCAGCGCGCGCCGCAGCAGCTCGGACGAGCTGGCCCCCTGCGGCGGCGAATAGTCGGCGGTGACGATGAACGGCGCCGCCTTCTTCATGCTGCAGCGCAGCCGGCTCACGTCGGCGTAGCGGATGCGCCGCAGCCGCCGCAGCTCGACCAGGCGCTTGGCGTTGCGCACGCCGATGCCGGGCACGCGCGCGATCATCGCCGCGCCGGCCCGGTTCAGGTCGAGCGGAAAGTGCTCGCGGTGCGCCAGCGCCCAGGCCAGCTTGGGGTCGATGTCGAGCGCCAGGTTGCCGGCCGCCGGCAACAGCTCGTGCACCTGGAAACCGTAGGCGCGCAGCAGGAAGTCGGCCTGGTACAGGCGGTGTTCGCGCAGCAGCGGCGGCGCTTGCAGCGGCACGCTGTCGGGGCTGTGCGGGATCGGGCTGAAGGCCGAATAATAGACGCGCTTGAGCTTGTAGCTGCCGTACAGGGTTTCCGCCGTCGCCAGGACCTGCCGGTCGTCGCTGGCGTCGGCGCCGACGATCATCTGGGTGCTCTGGCCGGCCGGGGCGAACGCCGGCGCCCCCGGCTCCTGCGCCTTTTCGTCGAGCTTGCGGCGGATCGCGCCCATCGCCAGCTTAATGGTGTGCAGGTTTTTCTCCGGCGCCAGGCGCTCGATGCCGGCCTGCGTCGGCAGTTCGATGTTCACGCTCAGGCGGTCGGCGTAGCGGCCGGCGGCGGCGATCAGGGCCGGGTCGGCGTCGGGGATGGTTTTCAGGTGGATGTAGCCGCGGAACTGGTGCACTTCGCGCAAGGTGCGCGCGACCTGCACCAGTTGCTCCATCGTATAGTCGGCCGAGCGGATGATGCCGGAACTGAGGAACAGGCCGTCGATATAGTTGCGGAAATAAAAGTCCGTGGTCAGCTTGACCACCTCGCGCACCGAAAAGCGCGCGCGCGGCACGTTTGAACTGCGCCGGTTGACGCAATACTGGCAGTCGTAGGCGCAGTAATTGGTCAGCAAAATCTTCAGCAGCGACACGCAGCGCCCGTCCGGCGTGTAACTGTGGCAAATGCCCATGCCGGTGGTGGCGCCGAAGCCGTCCAGGCCGGCCGAACCGCGCTTGGGCGCCCCGCTGCTGGCGCAGGAGGCGTCGTATTTGGCGGCGTCGGCGAGAATTTCAAGCTTGTCGGTCAGTTCCATGGGAATAATTAATTACTGTATGAATATACAGTATGGTACGCCGATTCGCGTCGCCGGTGTGATCCGTTTCGATCCGTGCACGGCGGCGTTTTTTGCCTGTCCGGCGGCGGGCGATGAGCAGGCTTACGCCGTCGCTCATCCGACCTGCCACGCGCTCGCTCCGGCCGCCGGGAGCATGGGCACAGCAACAACATCCATGGCATACATCCAACGTAAAATTCTCCCGGGCAAAACGTCAATGCCGCGTTACGCTTGCGTTATACTCCCGTTCTGGTGTCGAACCTGGCATGGCCGAGGCCCAATCCAGTAGCAGACAACGCTCCCGCTGCCCGTCCGAAACGCGCCCGCAAGACGGCCGCCCAAGCCCGCCCCATTCGCCCCCATGCCGACCGACATCGCCTCCCTGCTATTCGCCCTGACGCTCAACATGCTGGTCATGTCCGTCGCCCTGCCGTCGGTGATGGGCGAGGTCAACACGGCGGCGCGCCGGGCCCAGGCCGGCATCTTCGCCGGCGCGGTCGGCTGGGCGCTACTGCTGGGTTCCGGGCTGACCGACGCCGGCTCCTGGGCCGACCGCGCGCTGTCGACGCTGGCGATGGCCGGCATCGCCGGCGGCATGGCGCTGAACGCCGTCGCGTTCGACCTGTGGTGCGGGCGCACCACGTCGTCGCGGGCGCCGGCGGCCATCGCCGTGCTGCTCACGCTCGGCTACGGCATCGGCTTTTCCAGCTACGCGTTCCGGGTCGGCTGGGCCAACGGCCTGCTGGCGCTGCAAATGGCGATGGTGGCGGCGACGCTGTGGCGCAAGCCGCTGGTGCCGGTGGGCCGCTGGCGCTGGCTGCTGGTCGTCGCCCTGCTGGCGCAGACCATCGTGACGGCCTGGCGCGGCGTGCTGGGCGCCTTCTTTACCGACCAGTTTCCGACCTTCCTGACCCTGCACCCGGTCAACATCGCCTTCGGGCTGGTGGCCAACGTCACCTCCATGCTGTCGCTGGCGGGCATCCTGCTGGCGCACCGCGACGAGGCGGCGCGCGGGCTGCAACTGCTGGCCACGCTCGACGGCCTGACGGGCGTCTTCAACCGGCGCGCCTGGCTGGTGCAGGCCAAGCTCGACCTGGCCATCAGCGTGCGCTACGACCAGCCGCTGGTGCTGCTGATGCTCGACCTCGATTACTTCAAGCAGATCAACGACAGCCACGGCCACGAGGCCGGCGACCGCGCCTTGCGCTTTTTCGCCGTCGCGCTGCAAACCGTCAGCCGCACCGGCGACGTGCTCTGCCGCTACGGCGGCGAGGAATTCTGCGTGCTGATGAACCGCGCCGACCACGCCGCCACGCAGTCCTTCGACCAGCGCCTGCGCGCGCTGCTGGCCGCGTCGGCGCAGGAGCAGCTGGGCCACCAACTGAGTTACAGCGCCGGCGTCGCCACGCGCGTGGGCGCCGGCGATACGCTGGAGGCGATGCTGCGGCGCGCCGACGTCGCGCTGTACGGTGCGAAGGCGCTGGGCCGCGCGCGCACGCTCGACGCGCAGGGGCGAGAGCTGGAGCCAGCTAGCGCTTCCTGAGGCAGCCGCGTCGGTTCCGTTCAGGTGGACGGGCGCAGGCGCCGCATCAGCGCGTCGTAGACCGCGGGTGGCAGCAGCAGTCGCTCAACCACGGTCTGCCGGCTTTGCTTGAGCTTGCCCTTCGCATCGAGATGGTTGTCGAGGGCGTCCAGGTTCAGCACGCGCAGGGTCGGGTCGGCGGTTTCGGCAATCAGTTCAAGCTCGAAGCTCTTCCAGCGCTCCGTTTCGCGCGGCGCGCCGGCATCGACGGCAAGGAGCTGCTCCAGTTGCGTGAAGTCGCCGCGTTCGAATGCCGCGCGCAACGCTGCCGGGGCCGTGTCGTGGCCATCCACTTCGAGTTTCAGCGCCTGCTCGGCCCATCCGCCGCAGCGTTCCGAATACACGCGCGTGCCGGTGCCGACCCAGGCGCTAAACAGCGCCGCCAGCGCGACCAGCGCGGCTTCCAGGCCCCATTGCCAGAGCATCTGGTTCGCCGACGCCGGCTCGGACGGCGTGCCCGCGCCCATGTGACGGCTGATGGACGTGCGGTAGTGCTCCGCCAGCCAGTCGAAAAAGGCCTGCCATTGCGCGACATCGGCCAGCGCCAGCTGGCTGGCGGTCGCGCCGCCGCGATCCAGCGTCAAGGCGATCCAGAGCAGCCACGACGCCCACAGCCCGAAGGCCACCAGCACCAGCGTTGCGAGCAGGTTGAAGGGCAGCGAGCGCGACTTCCCGGCCTGCGCGGCGGAACTGGCGGCTATGCCGATCAGCGCGCCGAAGATCAGCGTCGCCAGAAACGAAAAATAGATGAAGGGATTGTAATGGATGACCACGGCGTACAGCGCGGCCGACGCGGCAACGCCCGCTCCGCCGGCGAAGAGGACGTACAAGGGAGCCAGCGGACCGACGCGCCCGGAGCGCACATGATAAATGGGAGATTGCTGCATGTAATGAGTGCCTGATTTTAAGTTATGGGGGAGCGCCCAAAACGCATGCTGGGTCGGCTATAGTCGTAGAGTTTAATGCAGGCTGTGGAGGGCACGAATTATTAATCAGATAATTTGTCATGTATCGCATGATTGCCGCCCTCAGTTGGCCGCACTTAAGCACTCTTCTATCATGAGTATTCGGGTATGAGTCGATATTAATGCTAGTATCCTGTGTATATGGATGCCACCACCTGCACACTTCAGATCTTCACCGACGATGCCTGGCGCGACGCCGCGGCGCTCGACATGGTCGGCGACCCTGCGCGCGGGGTGGATGCCGCCACGTATCTGATCTACCTGCCCAAGCACGCGATGGCGTATTGGGGCAGAACCGACGCGGCGGCGCTGTCGGTGAACCTCCCGGTCGATTTGAGCACCTATCCTGCCGAGACTTGGCCGCCTTTCCTGATCGACTTACTGCCCCAAGGCTATGGGCGAGCTGAACTCTTAAAGCAACTGGGGAGAGGCGAGGCTGTCGGGCCAGCCGCGGATTGGTCGCTGCTGTGCGCGGGTGCCGGCAACCCTATCGGCAACGTCAGGGTCAAGGAGGCGCACGAGTGGGTCGCCGCGCGCAGTGGCGACGCGCCCCGTGGATTCACCGTGGGCGAGGTGGCATCCAGGGCCGGCGATTTCAACGAGTACCTGGCGCAACAAGGTTTATTCCTGGCGGGATCATCTGGCGTTCAAGGCGAGTGGCCAAAAATCCTCCTCACACGGGCGCGCGACGGTCTGCTCTACCTCGACCACACGCTCCCGGACGAGCAGGCGCAAGAACACTTCATCGTGAAGTTTGGCCGAGGTACGGACCAGTCATTGGCCAACATCCTGCGTCTGGAGGCGCCGTACATGCGTCTGGCGAAAGGGTTGGGACTGAATGTCTATGCCGACCTTGCCTTGCGCGAACGCGCCTTGTTCATCCCGCGCTTCGATCGGGAGGTGGCGGGCGGGCGCGTGATGCGTTACGCCCAGGAAAGCGTCGCTTCGCTGTGCGGCATCGGCGGATTCGGCGCGGCCCCTTCGCACAACGAGGTGTGCCGGCTACTCGGTGAAGCGGCGACCGATCCGATGCGCGAGGTGATCGAGTATCTCAAACGCGACATCGCCAACATCGCGCTGGGCAACAAGGACAACCATGCCCGCAACACCGCCATCCGGCGCAGGCACGACGGCGCGGTGTCCCTGACGCCGCTGTTTGATTTTGCCCCGATGTGGTTGCACCCCGATGGCATAGCCAGGCGGATTCGATGGCAAGCCGATGATGGCGGCTCGCCCGTGTGGGCCAGCGCCATCGACCAGGCCTGCGCGGCGGCACAGGTGGACCGCGCCGCCGTGGCCGCCAGCGTGCGGATGATCGCCGCGCCGCTGGCAACGCTCTTTGCCGATGCGCGCGCGCTGGGGATAGAGGAACAGTTTCTAAGGCCGTTGGACAAGACGCTTGAAAATGTTCTGTCGCAGTTGGAGAAAATCTAGATGGACAAACGCTTCAAGCCGCTTTCGCCGAGCGAGGAGCTGCAGGCGCGCCGCGCATTGGCCGACGAACTCGCCAGCGATCCCAGCCTGCCGATTCCGGCGGTGATCAGGAAGATCCGCACGGCCCTGCGCTTCACCATCGCGGAGTACGCGCAGTTGTGCGGCGTGTCGGCGCGGACCTTGCAGGATATCGAGCGCGAAGAGTCCAGTCCGACGCTGGCGACCGCCGAAAAGCTGCTGCGGCCGATGGGCATGGCGCCGGGCGCCGCGGCCAAGCCGCGCCGGCGCTGACGCGCCGCCTTTTTTATCGCCTGGCGTTCAGTTCGTCGCCGCTTGTTCGAGGGCGGGAGCCAACTTCGCCACGAAGCCTGCCATGGTTTCCTCGCCTAAATCAACAGTTTTGGCTCCGCCGCCTGCAATGAACGTCACGTCAACAATGCCGATCACACCAAGGATGAGGCGTAGATATTGGCTGGCGATGTCGCGGTCGCGGATTGGCGAGCCTTCGGTATACACGCCTCCCGATGCCATGAGCACTGTCGCCTTCTTATTGATTAAGAGTCCGCGTCCATCGAAGCCGAGCGTTAATCCCTTTCGAACAATGTGATCCACCCACGCCTTGAGCACGGCGGGAATGTTGTAGTTGTAGACCGGTGTTGCAATGACGAGGTGGTCGGCGGCGAGCAATTCCGCGACGAGCTGGTCCGACAACCGCAACTGGTCTTTCATGTCGGACGAATGCCGATCCACAGGTGTGAAATAGGCGTCGAGCCAAGCTGCGGTGACGAAGGGCAAGTCAGTGTTCAGTAAGTCGCGTTCGACGACTTCGCCATCGACGTGGCTGGCCTGCCAATCCGCGACGAAACGACGAGTCATATTGCGGGAGATCGAGTGGTCGCCCCGCGGGCTGGTTTCAATTACTAAAAGTTTAGTCATGAAAAATTTCCTTCCGAAAGAACACTACAGATAAAGGCACAATGGGATTACCCGGGACCAATATATCGGGGAAGCTCCATGTTTGGCAGCGATTAAAATATGATACGATCCATCACTTTTATCGATGTACATTGAATGCGGAGCATGCCGTGATTGGAAGCCTTACACTGGACCAGTTGCGTGTTCTGGTGACGATCGCCGATGTCGGCAGCTTCTCCGCCGCCGGCCGCCGCCTGCATCGGGTACAGTCGGCTATTAGCCAGGCGGTCGCGATACTTGAGGCAACACAGGGTGTCCTGCTGTTTGACCGAAGCGGCCATCGGCCGACTTTGACAGAGACTGGTCGGGTTCTTGTTGAGCAAGCGCGCTTGGTTCTTGCCAGCGCTGCCCGCTTCGAGGCGGTGGCCACGGGTACCCGTTCCGGCTTGGAGCCGGAACTCGTCATTGCAATCGACCCCTTGGTTCCCACGGCGCCGTTGATCGATAGTTTGTCCGCCCTTAGCGAAACATTCCCCAGCCTGCCTGTCAGTTTTTCAACCGAAGGGCTAGGCGGTTCGCTGAGGCGCCTGCGCAGCGATTCGGCGGCAATCGGCATCTGCCTGCTACTTCCAGCCGTTCCCGACGACGTCACCGCCTATCCGCTGCTACGCGTGCGTATGCTGCCGGTCGTGGCGCCCGGACATCCACTCGCCTTGCTGGAGCGTCCGGTGGCGCCGGACGATTTGGAAGGGCACGTTCAGCTGGTACTGTCCGACCCTGTTGATCCCGCTGGCGCTAATTACGGACTGTCGAGTTCGAGACTGTGGCGCTTCGTCGACCTTGGCCGGCGCCTGGACTTTCTCATCGCCGGTTTCGGCTGGTGCCGTATGCCCGAACATCTTGTCGCCGGCTTGATTGCGAAGGGGGACTTAACGTTGCTTCAGATCGACGCGGACTCAAGCCCTAAGGAAGGGCTGGCGATCTATGCGGCCCACAAGCGTAGTCGTGCACTCGGGCGGGCGGGACGCTGGTTGCTTGACGACCTGAGGCAACGACTATCGCCGCCCACGCCCGGCTGAGCTACGGCTACAAAAACAGACGGGCGGGGAGGTGGAAGCGTTGGGTAAGATGGTCTGTGATTCCCGCGTACCGGGGATGATGAAATGTACAGGCGAGAAAAAAGCCGCTAAACCCTTGATTACATTGGATTTAATGGCTTTTTCGGTATTTCTCGATTTTGTCTAGTGGTGCCGGGAGCCGGAATCGAACCGGCACGCTGTTTCCAGCGCGGGATTTTGAGTCCCGTGCGTCTACCTATTCCGCCATCCCGGCAACGCGAGACGCATTATCACTGATTTACGGTAATTCGGCAAGTTTTCGCAAAATTTGTATACTTTAACAAGTATTCCATGCGCGGGGAATCGGCGTATCATCTCGGCTACCTTAAGCATTGTGCCGGTTTTGCCGGTCGCCCAGACGCATGAAAAACAAGAAAATCCGCGAAATCATTCTCGGCAAGGCGCTCGATCCGATGAAAGTGGAAACCCGCCACTCGATGGCGCTGGTTGCCTTCCTGGCCTGGGTCGGCCTGGGCGCCGACGGCCTGTCCTCGTCCGCCTACGGCCCCGAGGAAACCTTCAAGGCGCTGGGCGGTCACGCCCACCTCGGCCTGTACATGGCCATCGCCACCGCCGTCACCGTCTTCATCATCGCGCTGGCCTACAACCAGGTGATCGAGCTGTTCCCCACCGGCGGCGGCGGCTACCGCGTCGCCACCAAGCTGGTCGGCCCCTACATGGGGCTGATCTCCGGCTGCGCGCTGGTGCTCGACTACGTGCTGACGATCGCCATCTCGATCGCCTCCGGGGTCGACGCGCTGGCCTCCTTCCTGCCGCTCGGCTTCCAGCCCTACAAGCTGTGGGCCGAAGTGTTCTTCATCGGCTTGCTGATCGTGATGAACCTGCGCGGCCTGAAAGAGGCGATCCAGATCCTGCTGCCGATTTTCCTCGGTTTCGTCGCCACCCACCTGATCCTGATCGTCTACGGCATCGTCGCGCACGCCTCGCACCTGCCCGAGCTGATTCCCAACACCCTGGTTGAAACCACCGAGCTGGCCAGCAGCATCGGCTGGACCGGCGTGGCCGGCATGCTGCTGCTGGCCTATTCCCAGGGCGGCGGCACCTATACCGGCCTGGAGGCGGTGTCGAACAACGTCAACCTGCTGGCCGAGCCGCGCGTGCGCACCGGCAAGGTGACGATGCTGTACATGGCGCTGTCGCTGGCGTTCACGGCCGGCGGCATTATCTTGCTGTACCTGCTGTGGGACGCCAAACCGACGCCGGGCGAGACGCTCAACGCCTCGACCTTCAAGAGCATCATCGCCAGCATGGACCTGGGCGGGCCGCTGGTGAACCAGGTGCTGCTGGTGATCGTGCTGGCGTTCGAGGCCGGCCTGCTGTTCGTGGCCGCCAACACCGGCTTCCTGGGCGGCCCGTCGGTGCTGTCGAACATGGCGGCCGATTCGTGGGTGCCGCACAAGTTCCGCTACCTGTCGACCCGGCTGGTGACGCAGAACGGCATCCTGGTGATGGGCCTGGCCGCGCTGGCGATCCTGTTCTGGACCGCCGGCAGCGTGACGCTGCTGGTGGTGCTGTATTCGATTTCGGTGTTCCTGACCTTCGCCATCTCGCTGTTCGGCCTGTGCCTGTATTGGATGCGCAACCGCAAGGAGGGCACGCACTGGCTGCGCCGCCTGCTGCTGTCGCTGGTTGGCTTCGTCATCTGCGCCGGCATCCTGGTGATCCTGGTGTTCGAGCGCTTCGCCGAGGGCGGCTGGGCTACCGCCGTCATCATCGCCGCCATCGCCGCGCTGTGCATTGTCATTCGCAAGCACTACGGCCAGACCAAGCGCGCCATCCATTCGGTCGACGAGGTTTTCGCCGCCCAGCCGTTCGGGCCGGGCGCCGAGCCGATCGAGCCGGACCCGGACCACCAGACCGCCGTGTTCATCGTCGGCACCTCGCGCGGCGGCGGTCTGCACGCGCTGTTGTGGGTGCAGCGCATGTTCCCCGGCCATTTCAAGAACTTCATCTTCGTCAACGCCAGGACGGTCGATTCGCACGCCTACGGCGGCGAGGGCGCGCTCGAGCAGATGCGCAGCGAGGCGGCCAAGACGCTCGAATTCTTCGTCGATTTTTGCCACAGCCACGGCATGGCGTCGGCCTCCTACATCGGCTTCGGCACCGACGCCGTCGACGAGGTGACGCGGCTGTGCGAGGACATCAGCGAGGACTTCCCGAACGCGATCTTCTTCACCAGCAAGCTCATTTTCGCCACCGACAACTGGTTCACGCGCTTGCTGCACAACCAGGCCGCGCTGGCGGTGCAGCGGCGCCTGCATCTGGAGGGTTTGCAGATGGTGATACTGCCGATGAAGGTGTAAAAAGGGCCGCGTTTGGCGGCGTAATCCCCGCGTCAGCAAAAAAGCTTATGATTTCCCTATCAGAGCGCGCAGCGCGGCCGCAAAGGCCGCGCCCGCCGCCGTCACAAGGAGATCGGATGCAACAGCTTAGTTATGTACACGGCGCCCACCAGACGCCGTTGATCGGTGCCACCATCGGCGCCTACCTCGACGCCGTGGCCCTGCGGCACGGCGAACGCGAGGCGCTGGTCGTGCCGCACCAGGGCGTGCGCTGGAGCTACCGCGACTTCCACGCGCGGGTCGAGCGGCTGGCCGCCGGCTTGTTGAAGCTGGGCTTGCAGCCGGGCGAGCGCGTCGGCATCTGGTCGCAAAATTGCAGCGAGTGGGTACTGACCCAGTTCGCCACGGCGAAGGCCGGTTTGATCATGGTCAATATCAACCCGTCCTACCGCCGCTCCGAGCTGGAATACGTGCTAGACAAGGTGCATTGCAGCGCCTTGATCCTGGCGCCCGCCTTCAAGACCAGCGACTACCTGGCGATCCTGCAAGACGTGGCGCCGGAACTGCGCCATTGCGCCGCCGGCGATCTGCGCTCGCCGCGCCTGCCGCACCTGCGCCACGTGATCCGGCTGGGCGCGCAACACACGCCGGGCATGCATAATTTCGACGCCGTGGCCGAGGCGGCCGGCGCCGTCGATCTGGCGCGCCTCGCCGAGGTCGCCGCCACCCTGCAGTTCGACGACGCCGTCAACATCCAGTTCACCTCCGGCACCACCGGCGCGCCCAAGGGCGCCACGCTGACCCACCACAATATCCTGAACAACGGTTTTTTCATCGGCGAGGCGATGCGCCTGACCGAAGTCGACCGGCTGTGCATTCCGGTGCCGCTCTACCATTGCTTCGGCATGGTGCTGGGCAACCTGGCCTGCGTCACGCACGGCGCCGCGATGGTGTATCCGGGCGAGGGTTTCGACGCCAGGGCGGTGCTGGACACCGTGCAGGCCGAGCGCTGCACCGCCTTGCACGGCGTGCCGACGATGTTCATCGCCATCCTCGACCATCCGGCGTTCGGCGAGTTCGACCTGTCGAGCCTGCGCACCGGCATCATGGCCGGCTCGCCGTGCCCGATCGAGGTGATGACGCGCGTGGTCAAACTGATGCACATGGCCGACATCACCATCGCCTACGGCATGACGGAGACCGCGCCGGTCAGCTTCCAAAGCTCGGTCGACGACCCGCTGGCGCTGCGCGTGTCGACCATCGGCCGGGTCCATCCGCACCTGGAGGTGAAGATCGTCGACGCCGGGGGGCGCATCGTGCCGCGCGGCGAAAAGGGCGAGTTGCTCACGCGCGGCTATTCGGTGATGCGGGGGTACTGGGGCGACCCGGAGAAGACCGGCGAGGCGATCGACGCGGCGCGCTGGATGCACACCGGCGACCTGGCGGTGATCGACGCCGACGGCTTTTGCAGCATCGTCGGGCGTTCCAAGGACATGGTGATACGCGGCGGCGAAAACATCTATCCGCGCGAGGTCGAGGAGTTTTTGTACCGCCATCCGAAGGTGCTGGACGTGCAGTGCGTCGGCGTGCCGGACCCGAAGTACGGCGAGGAGCTGTGCGCCTGCATCATCCTGCGCCCCGGCGCGCGGGCCGACGCCGAGGAGATCCGCGCCTTTTGCGACGGCCAGATCGCCTACTACAAGGTGCCGCGCTATGTCCGCTTCGTCGAGGCGTTTCCGATGACGGTGACGGGCAAGATACAGAAGTTCATCCTGCGCCAGCAGGTGGCGGGCGAGCTGGGACTGGGCGGCTGAACGCCGCCGGCAAACGCCGAAGCGGCCTGACTTCACGCCATTCGGCTCACACGCCAGCGGCGGGGATGGTCTGGGCGAATTGCGACACGCCGTTCAGGTCCAGCAGTTCCACCGTCATGGCCTTGGTCTGCGGCTCGATGCTCACTTCGCCGAAGAACTGGAAGCCGGCGAACGGCGACGAGTTCTGTAGCACCGGGGAACGGGCGAACACCTCGGTCGGGCCGAAGGTTTTGTCGAGCTTGCCCGAACCGAAGGAGCCGGCGTTCATCGGGCCGGCGACGAATTCCCAGAACGGCGCGAAGTCGCTGAACTGCGCCTTGGCCGGGTCGTAGTAGTGCGCGGCGCAGTAGTGCACGTCGGTGGTGATCCAGACGACGTTCTTGACCGCCTTGACGCCCTTGAGCAGACGGGCCATTTCCAGTTCGCGCCCCGACGGCGCGCCGTGGTCGCCGTTGGCGCTGCCCTCCCAGCGCGCGTTGCCCTGGGCGTCCTTGCCGTCGCCCACCTGCAGGCCGATCGGCATGTCGGCCGCCACCACTTTCCAGGTCGCCTTCGACGCCGCCAGTTCGGCGATCAGCCAGTCCACCTGCGCCGTGCCGAGGAAGGCGCTGTCGGCGTTGTCGACGCTTTGCAGGTTGGCGCTGTTCGGGCCGCGGTAGCTGCGCATGTCGAGCACGAACACGTCGAGCAGCGGGCCGTACGACAGGCTGCGGTAGATGCGCTGCGGTTCGGCCTGTTTGTAGTAGCGCATCGGCGCGTATTCGAGGAAGGCGCGGCGCCCGCGCGCGGCCAGCGTCGCGACGTTCTTCTCGGTGTAGCGCGGGTCCGCCGACAAGTCCTTCGAGCCGCTGTAGTTGTTGGTCACTTCATGGTCGTCCCACTGCCAGATTTGCGGCACCTGGGCGGCGAACTTGCGGAAGTTCAGGTCCAGCGTGTTGTAGGCGTGGCGGCCGCGGTATTCCTTCAGCGTCTCGGCCACCTTGCTGACCTCCTCGGTGACCAGGCTGGTCCAGATGCGCCCGTCCTCGGCCGGCGTGCGGGCCTGGATCGGGCCGTCGGCGTAGATCGTGTCGCCGTTGTGGATGAAAAAATCCGGATCGCGCCGGCGCATCGCCTCGTACATCTTGACGCCGCCGAACTCGCTGTTGATGCCCCAGCCCTGGCCGGCGGTGTCGCCGCTCCAGTGGAAGCGCAGCGGCCGCTTGCCGTCGGCGGCGGGGGGCGTGCGGAACTGGCCGGACACGGTTTCGCTTTCGATGCGGCCGTTGTCCGGGTCGACGTAGCGCACCCGCACGAAGACGGTTTGCCCGGCCGGCAGGCCGCTCAGGTCGACGCGGGTGGTGAAGTCGCTGGCCTCGCTGGCGGTCGGGCCGACGATGCGGCTGGCGTTGGCGAAGCGCTCGGTGGTGTCGTATTCGACGATCATTTGGGCGTTGCGGTCGCTGCGGCTCCAGATCACGGCGCGCTCGCCGGTGACGTCGCCGAACTGGATGCCGGAGGGCAGCTTGGGCCGTTCGGCTTCGCTGGGCAGCACGGCCGGCGCGGCGCCGGAGCCGCCGCAGCCGGGCAGCAGCAGCGCGCCGCCCAGCGCCGAAGCGCCGGCCAGCATGCCGCCCTGCGACAGGAAGCGGCGGCGTGAGATGGATGATGTCATGGCTAGCCTCGTGGTGGAATTGTCCACGAGTGTAGGGGGCGATTATGACAGCGCCATGAATCCGCCCGCGGTGCGCCCGGGCGGCAGGGCCTTACGCCGCCTCGGCCAGCGCCAGCGCGGTGAAGCCGCCCGGCATGTCGATTTCCATGCGTTCCTCCAGCAGCGCGAAGATGGCGTCCTTGGACAGCACGTAGCGCTCCAGCAACTCGGTTTTCAGCGAGGCGATGACGGCCTTGTAGTCGCCGATGGCCCCCAGCGTGTAACTGTACAGCTCGTCCGCCTTGGCCTCGACCTGGCGCAGCGTGTGCTCGCCGTTGCCGTCCTGCTTGAACTGGCTGTAGTCGATCTTCGAGCGCGAGTACATCGACAGCCGGTTGACCATCATGTCGAGCATCGCGGTGGCCTTCTGGATGTCGTTCTGGCTGCCCACCGAGATGCCGCGGGCGCCGTAGAACAGCTCCTCGGCGGCGACCCCGCCGTACAGCTGGATGACGTCGCGCTCCATCTCCTCGAGCGTGCGCAGCGACAGGTCGTCGCCGGCCGACAGCACGTAGCCCAGCGCGTTCAGCTTGGAGACCGACTCGGTGCTGATCTTCAGCAGGTGCGACTTTTCCTTCACCTCGGCCAAGCTCAAGCCCTGGCGCAAATAGGGGTCGATCTGCATGAAGAAGTGGCCCAGCTCGTGCAGCGCGATGCGTTCGCGCTGCAGCGCCTTCTCGGCCGTGGTGGCGCGGTCGGTCAGGCCGATGGTCGAGCGCTCGAAGGCGCGGAACATCAAGTCGGTGTCGATCACGGCCTTGTCCTGGATCGCGATCATGCTGGCGCGGTCGACCACCGACTCCAGCAGCGCCGGGCTGAGGTTGGCGGTGATGTCGGCCACCTGGTTCAGGTCGAGCCGGTCCCAGGCCACGCAGCCTTCCTGCTTGCGCCCGAGGAAGCTGCGCAGCAGTTCGGCGCGCTCGGCCTTGTTCGGCAGGCGGAAATTGATCTTCACCGAAAAGCGCCGCAACATCGCCTCGTCCATCTGGCTGGAGGCGTCGTCGAAGTTCGACGCCACCACCCAGATCACGCCGCTGCCTTGGTCGCTCTTGACGCCGTCGAGCAGGCCGAGCAGGGTATTGGCGGTGTCGTCCTCCCATTTCTTCTCGCCGCGCCCGCGCGGCATGAACAGCGTTTGCGCCTCGTCGAGGAAGATGATGCAGTTGCCGCGCGCGCAAGCCTTGCGATACAGCGCGTTGAGGGCCTTCGAGCCGCCACCGATGTAGCCCGATTCCAGCGCCGAGCCGGACGCCTGGATCAGCGGCAGGTTCAGCTTCTTGGCCAGGTAGCCGGCCAGCTTGGTCTTGCCGGTGCCGGCCGGCCCCGTCAACATGACGTTGAAGGGCTTGTCGATGTTGTGCGAGCGGTACACGCTGCGGTGGCGGATCATGTCCTCCAGGTGCAGCACCTCCTGCTTGATGTCGTCCATGCCGATCAAGTCGTCCATGCTGCCCTTGAGCTGGTCGGGCGTGATGACGGTGGTGCTCATGCCCATGCCGGGGATGCCGAACTTGAGCGCGAACAGCAGCAACGCGACGACGGTGATGTCGAAGGCGTGGCGCTTCAGAAAGGCGGCCGAGGCCGCCACCGGGCCGGCGTCGGCATCGTCTTGCAGCACGGCCTTGTGCGAGGCCAGGAAATCGTCCTTGGCGATGGCGTACGGAATGCCGTTGCGCAGCAGGATTTCGCGCTCCAGGCTCAGATGCGAGGTGCTCGGCACCTTCACCACGTGCAGTTGCGCGGCGTCCTTGAACTTGAAGATATAGCGCGGCGCCTCCGACAACGGCTTGGCCACCAGCAGGTATTCCAGGCGCGCGCGCTGGCCGGCCAGCGCGGTGATTTCGGCAATGTTTTGCGAGCGCACCAGCGGGATGGCCACCTGCTCGACGTCGCCGCCGAAATAGGTGGCCAGGCCGATGCCGAGGGCGGCGAGCACGCCGAGCATCAGGCGGACGTAGGTGTTCTTCAAGGCGAGCTGGAGTTTATAGAATGTGGGCATAGCAATACTCAACAGTGGCAATGGTCTGGCGGACGGCGCGGCGGGGTGCGGACGCTTGTGTGACGCAATAGTCGGACGAGATGCGCGGGGCGGGGCGCAGGCGCGGGCAAGGCAGCGCAAGCCGCCGATACCACTTCGCCAAGATTTCAATGCCGTACGGCAATGCGTAATATGCCGACTATAGCGCTATGTGGGCGCTTTGTGTTGAGCTGGCGCATAAAAAATTTGGTCGCGCAACAGCCGTGCTTGCCTAGTGTAGTTGCTTCGACAAGCTGTGCGGCGCGCCACTGTTGTGCATATTAAAACGACCCGGGCGCTGCCGCGGCCGGGTCGTTCTCGATCATCTCGCCACGGCGGCCGTGGCGCACGCTCAGGCCGCCTTGCGGCGGCGCAGCACCAAGCCCATCAGGCCCAGGCCGGCCAGCAGCATCGCATAGCTTGCCGGTTCCGGCACGGCCGAGACGCTGACGCCCTTGAAGCCGAGTGCGCCGATTTCGACGCTGGAATGACCCTGGCCGATGGCCATGACGGAGTCGGCGACCAGGCTGCCTTCCAGGTGGCCGCTGCCGGAGAACTGCGCCAGCGGCGCCAGAATGCTGCCCCAGGCGTAGGTGGTCAGGCTGGCGCTGGTGGCGGCCGAGAAGTTGAACAGGGTGCGCTCGCCGAAGGCGCTGAAGCTGGCGTAGCCGCCCGACAGCTTGATGCTGGTGGCGCTGTCGTTGATGATGATGTGCGCGGTGCTCTTCAGCGAGGAGGTGTCCAGCGTCAGGTTTTGCAGCGACGAGGAGTCGATGTTGAACACGTTGACGTCGGCGTTCTTGTCGCCGACCAGGGTGTAGCCGCTGTTTTCAATGACCACGGTGCCGGTCGACTTGAGCCGGGCGACGCTGTTCGACAGGGTGCTCAACTGGGTCTTGGCGGTGGCGAAGTCGATCGGCGCGCCTTTGACGAAAGTGCCCGGGGCGAACCATTGCTTCGTCGTCAGTTTGTTGCCGTAGACGGCGCCGCCGTTGGCGATGTTGCCGGTGCCAATCTTCAGGTTGCCGCCGGCGACCAGCATGGGCGCGCCGGCCGGGCTTTTCTGGCCGACCGAGAAGCCGCTGAGGAATACATCGCCGCCGGCCGCCAGGCGCCCTTCGACGTCGCGGAAACCGCTGTTGGCGCTGTTGCCGACCTGGCCGAAGATGAAGGCCGAATAGCCGTTGGCCGGGCCCAGGTCGATGCCGAGCGGGGCGGCGCTGGCGGCGCCGGCGCAAAACAGGGCGGCCGCGGCGGCCGGGATAAGACGTACTGCGAAGGAAATCGATGACATGGGCGTACTCACATTAGCGTTGATGGGTTCAGGCGGCATAAGGTGGGGGCGCCGGAAACAAGACCGCGTATTATATCCACAAATCAACTAATATTTCTATTTAATAACAATATGCGGTATAGGGATGAGGCGATATGGAGGAAGCGGCTAGTCGGCCCGGTGGTATAGCCGGAAGCGCTCGGAGTTGTCGGACGGGCGACGGCCCTCCCACACCTTGACCCATTGCTTGCCGCGGAACTGGGGCGCGATTTCCTTGTCGTCGCGCAGCTTGGTGCTGTCCTGTAGCAGCAGCACGTCGCAATGGCCGCCTTGCATGCCGGCGAACGGCAGGTGCGCATAGTAGGCGAACGAGGCGCGCTGCGCCGGGCCGACGTTGGTGTCGATGCAGTTGGGCGCCGGCGGCAGCTTTTGCGCGATCTGGCGGGCGACGCTGGCGTAGCTCTTGCTGTAGTTCAGCTCGGGCAGGAACAGCGTCATGATCAGCACCCACAGCAGGATCAGGCCGCCGGACGACAGCACCACGGCGCGCCACAGCACGGCGGGCTGGCGCGAGATGCGCCAGTGCACCAGCGCGATCCAGCCGGCGGTGGCGCTGGCGGCCACGAAGAAGGCCACCAACTCCAGTTCCGGCGTGAAGCCGGGCACCAGCTTGAGGACGTTCTTCGACAGTTGCGCCGGCCAGCCGGTTAGCTTGGCGAACCAGAACAGCCAGAACACGGCGGCGCAGGTGGTCAGCACCATCACCGAGAACCAGTCGATGGCGTTGATGGCGCCGCGCTTCATGGTCAGCAGGCCGAACGCGGCCATCACCGCCAGCGGCGGCAGCAGCGGCAGCAACTGGCTTTGGTCCGGGTTCGGGTGGCACAAGGCCAACAGCGCCAGCATGCTGACGAAGCTGACCGGTACCACCACGTGCAGCACGTGGTGCTGGCGGCGCCAGGCGTAGACGGCCCAGGCGGCGAACGGCCACGCCGGCCAGAAAAACCACATGCCGACGCGGCAGAAAAATTGCAGTCCGGCCAGGCCGGGCGCGCCGAGCTGGGCCTGGTTCCAGGCCAGCCACGGCGCCAGCGGCGAGCCGCCGAACGGTTGCAGCAGCTCGGCCGGCAGCAGCCAGAGCAGGGTGACCAGCAGCGCCACCGCCAGCGCCGCGGCCAGGTCGCGCAGCACGCGCAAGGCCGGCAGGCGCAGGAAGCGGGTGCACAGGAACAGCGCCGCCGTCAGCGCCAGCGGCGTGACCCAGCCGCGCGCCAGCGTCAGGCCGCCCAGCGCCAGGCCGACCAGGGCGGCGTTGCGCAGCGACGGCAGTTCGACGTAGCGCACGGCCCGGTACAGCAGGTAGGCCAGCAGCGTCACTTGCAGCGTTTCGGCGGTGTTCTGGTGGCTGTGGTTGAGCAGGCCCAGGCAGCCCAGGTAGATCAGCACGGCGGCGTCGGCCAGGGTGCGGCCGAAGTCGTCCGGCTCGGGCTGGCCGCCGAAGGCCAGGCGCAGCGGCTGGGCGTCGGGGCGCCGGCCCAGGTTGAAGGCGGTGTACCACAGCGACAGCACGCCGCCGCCGAAGATGCCGATGGTGGCCAGGCGGGCGCCGAAGACGTCGCCGACCAGCCAGCCGAACAGTTTGATACACAGCGCGCCCAGCCAGAACGTCAGCGGGCCTTCCTCGGGCGCCGGCAAGCCGGCGATGTTGGGCCACAACCAGTCCTGCAGGCCGCCCTGGGCCATCGTCCACATGACGCCGAAGCTGGCGGCGTCGTCGTTTTTCCACGGTTCGCGTCCAATCAGGCCGGGCAGGATGTAGAGCAAGCCGAGCGCGAACAAGGCCCAACGTGGCAGCGCGAGGGTGGCGGCGGCGGGAAGGCGGACTGGCTTCATCGTTCAGGGGCGCGCAAAAAAAGGGGTAGACGGAGTATCAACGAAAAAAGGCAGCCGCAGCTGCCTTTTTTTGCGCAAAGCGGCAAAGACTTAGCCTGCTGCGACTTGGGTTTTCGAACCCACGGTACCGAATTTCTGACGGAACTTCTCGACGCGGCCAGCGGTGTCGACGATCTTGTGCTTGCCGGTAAAGAACGGGTGCGATTCAGCCGACACCTCGATTTTCACCAGAGGGTATTCTTTACCTTCGTGGGTGATCATTTCGCGGGTCTGGATGGTCGAACGGGTGACGAATTTGAAATCGCACGACAGGTCGTGGAAGACAACTTCGCGGTAATTTGGATGTGTATCGACTTTCATGTGTACCTCTAATAGTTTGGTAGCCAAACAGCACTTCGTCGGTCGCCGTACTTCTTGACCCGATTGCCGATCACTTGCCGGGGGTTAAATAATGCAACCGCAGATTATACAGCGCCGCCGCCGTGCTGGCAAATGTAAAAACGGGGACAGACCACGATTTTCCGGCAATCTTGCCGGGAAATCGTGGTCTGTCCCCGGTGTGCCGGCCGGTGTTGCTTAGCCGCCGCGGCGCATCATGTCGAAGAATTCGGCGTTGTTCTTGGTCGCCTTCATCTTGTCGAGGATGAATTCCATCGCTTCGATCTCGTCCATCGAGTACAGCAATTTGCGCAGGATCCAGATCTTTTGCAGCTGGTCCGGCTTGATCAGCAACTCTTCGCGGCGGGTGCCCGATTTGTTCAGGTTGATCGCCGGGTAGACGCGTTTTTCGGCCAGGCGGCGCTCCAGGTGCACCTCCATGTTGCCGGTACCCTTGAATTCCTCGAAAATCACGTCGTCCATGCGCGAGCCGGTTTCGATCAGCGCGGTGGCGATGATGGTCAGCGAGCCGCCCTCCTCGATGTTGCGGGCGGCGCCGAAGAAGCGTTTCGGGCGCTGCAGCGCGTTGGCGTCGACGCCGCCGGTCAAGACCTTGCCCGACGCCGGGATCACGGTGTTGTAGGCGCGCGCCAGGCGGGTGATCGAGTCCAGCAGGATGACCACGTCCTTTTTCATTTCAACCAGGCGCTTGGCTTTTTCCAGCACCATCTCGGCCACCTGCACGTGGCGCGTGGCCGGCTCGTCGAAGGTCGAGGCGACCACTTCGCCGCGCACCGAACGCTGCATCTCCGTCACTTCCTCCGGGCGCTCGTCGATCAGCAGCACGATCAGCGTGATGTCGGGGTGGTTGGCGGTGATGGCGTGGGCGATGTGTTGCAGGATCACCGACTTGCCGGACTTCGGCGAGGCCACCAGCAGGCCGCGCTGGCCCTTGCCGATCGGCGCGATCAAGTCGATGATGCGGCCGGTGATGTTTTCCTGGCCGTTCATTTCGCGTTCCAGGCGCAGCGGCTCGTTCGGGTGCAGCGGCGTCAAGTTTTCAAACAGGATGCGGTGCTTCGACATTTCCGGCGATTCGCCGTTGACCTTGTCGACCTTGACCAGCGCGAAATAGCGTTCGCCGTCTTTCGGGGTGCGCACTTCGCCCTCGATCGAGTCGCCGGTGTGCAGGTTGAAGCGGCGGATCTGCGACGGCGAAATGTAGATGTCGTCGGTCGAGGCCATGTAGCTGGCGTCGGGCGAGCGCAGGAAGCCGAAGCCGTCCGGCAGCACTTCCAGGGCGCCGTCGCCGAAAATCTGTTCTCCTGATTTCGCGCGCTTCTTCAAAATGGCAAACATCAGTTCCTGTTTGCGCAGGCGGGCCGCGTTGTCGATATCAAGACCGATCGCCATCTCCAGGAGGGCGGATACGTGTAGGGCCTTTAGTTCAGATAAGTGCATAGTGTGTTGAGTGTCCCGAGACGGGAAGTAAAGGTAGGGGAGGGAGCTGCGTGGTGTTGGTCAATTAGGGGGCGAACTTGGTGGGCCCGGTTCCCGGCCAGTCAGGCGGCGTTGCGGGCGCAACGCCGCCAATGATACTTAAATATTGCTGTCGATGAAAGAGGTCAATTGGCCTTTTGCCATCGCGCCCACTTTTTGCGCCGCAGCCACACCGTTCTTGAACAAAATCAGGGTCGGAATGCCACGGATGCCGTGTTTGGCCGGAATCGCCTGGTTGGCGTCGACGTCCATTTTCGCGATCAGGATTTTACCGTCGTATTCCTTCGCCACTTCTTCCAGGATAGGCGCGATGGCCTTGCAGGGACCGCACCACTCGGCCCAGAAGTCGACCAGCACGGGGCGGTCGGCCTTCAGGACGTCGGCTTCGAAGGATGCATCGGTGATGTGTTTGATATTTTCGCTCATATTTTCCTCAATCGAGGTGTGGGATCAACAATTATGAATAATGCCTGGAGATTAAGCCATTTTCTGTCTGGTTTCGCCGTCCACGCTTCCTGGGTACATCCGGCAGGTGGGGGCATCGTGCGCAAATTCAATGTTATTGGAAGGTGCGGCCAGAGGGTGTGCGGGCGGGGATGGCTGAAATAATAACCCATTTTTCAAAAATGTGGAGACTATTGCGGAAAATTATCGCCGGGCTTGCGCTGGCGCAAGCCCGGCGCCGGCGGCCGCCTCAGCCGAGCTGGCCGATGGCGCGCGCCAGCGCCTCCGGCGCCGGCGGCTTCGGCAGCGCCGCCAGCACGCGCAACTGGTGGAACTGGGCCATCAGGCTGGCCGAGTTCAAGACCCGGTCCTCCTGGCCCGACAGCAGGATCACGCCGCCGTCGTAGCGCCGCTCGGCCAGGCCGGTCAGTAGCTGGAAGCCGTCGACGCCGGGCATCTGCAGGTCGGCCACCACCAGGTCCGGCTTGGCGCCGGCTTGGTCGAAGGCGGCGATGGCGCCGGCGCCGTCGGCCGCCGTGGCGATTTCGACGACGCCGAGCTGGCGCAACTGCTCGCCGACGATGTCGAGCATCAGCGCGTCGTCGTCGACCAGCAGCACGCGCAGGCGCGCCAGCGCCGCGCCCGGGCCCGCAGCGCCGCTCACGCCGGCACCGTTCGGCCGGCGGCCAGGTCGGCTCGTTGTTGCAGCGCAACCATGTGCAGCAGGTCGGTGCGCTCCATCGGCTTTTTGTAGGCGCCCAGCAGGCGCAGGCCGTGGGCCTCGGCCAGGCGCTCGGCGGCCTTGCGCACCGCCACGTGCATGCCCGACAGCAGCACCACGCCGCCGTCGAAGCCGGCCTCGGCGGCCAGGCGCAGGAATTCGATGCCGTCCATTTCCGGCAGCGACAGGTCGCAGATCAGCAGGCGCGGCCGGTGCAGCCGCAGCGCCGCCAGCGCCGCCGCCGCGTGCGCCGCGGCGACGACGTCGAATTCGCCCAGTTGGTCCAGCATCTCGGCCAGGACCTCGAGCATGAAGGCGTCGTCGTCGAGCAGCAGCACGCGCATGGGCGCGGGCGCGGCGGGGGGCGGGCGGGTGTCGTTCATGGCTACCTCGTCGTGGTGATTATGGGTATGGATTATTCTTGTTGCCGGTGCTTGTTGGCCGCGCTTCAGTCGTCGTTGGCGAAACTGGTGTTGGTCATGATTTGTTCGGTGACCAGTTCCAGCAGCGGCCACAGGCGCGCCACCAGCAGGGCGGCCTGCTCGGCCTCGCGCGCGGGTTCCTGCAGCGGCAGCGTTTCCAGATTCTGGCACAAGTCGGCCAGGCCGAGCGCGCCGACGGTGCGCGCCGACGATTTGATGCGGTGGCCCAGCTCGCGCACCTGCTGCACGTCGCCGCGCGCCAGCGCCGCCTCCATGTCGGCGAAGCCCTCCTGCGTGGTCTGCAGGAACTTGAAGGCGAACTTGCGCACCTTTTGCGGATTGTAGCCGAGCAGCTTGGCGAGGATCGACAGGTCGATCACCCGCGGGTCGCCGGCCAGCGTGGTCTTGAACGCCGGCGCCCGCGCCGGCCGCGCCGGCGCCGGCGCCGCCGGCTCGCGCTCGGGCAGCCAGTTGGCGATGGTCTGGTACATCATGCCGGGCTGGATCGGCTTGGAGATGAAGTCGTCCATGCCGGCCTCGACGCAGCGCACCCGGTCCTCGCTGGTGGCGGTGGCCGTCATCGCCAGCACGCGCATGCCGGCCGTGGCCGGGTCGGCGCGGATGCGCCGGGTCGCCTCCAGGCCGTCCATCAGCGGCATTTGCACGTCCATCAGCACGCAATCGAATTCGGCCTGGCGCAGCAGGTCGAGCGCCTCGACGCCGTTGTTGGCTAGGCACACCGAGGCGCCGGCCTCCTCCAGCATCTCCAGCGCGATCTGCTGGTTGAAGGTGTTGTCCTCGACCAGCAGGATGCGCGCGTGCTTGAGCGCGGCCATGACGGCGGCGCTGTTGGCGCTGGCCAGCATCGCCGCGGCGGCCTGCTTGACGTGGTCGACCACCGTCGGCACCGTCGACGTCGACACGCCCAGGCGCGCGGTGAACCAGAAGGTGCTGCCTTCGCCGGGGCGGCTGTCGACGCCGACGTCGCCGCCCATCAACTGGGCCAGTTGCTTGCAGATCGCCAGGCCCAGGCCGGTGCCGCCGTATTCGCGGGTGGTCGAGGTGTCGGCTTGCTGGAACGACTGGAACAGCTTGCCCATCTCGTGCTCCGACAGGCCGATGCCGTGGTCGCGCACCTCGAAGCGCACCAGGCAGTCGCTGGCGTCGGCCACCACCAGCGCCACCTTCACCGTGATGGCGCCCTGTTCGCTGAACTTGATGGCGTTGTTGGCGTAGTTGATCAACACCTGGTTCAGCCGCAGCGGGTCGCCGCGCAGCATGCGCGGCAGGCGCGGGTCGCGCTCGAACACCAGCGTCAGGTTCTTGCCGGCGGCCTTGGGCGCGACCACCGTCGTCAGCGTCTGCATCACATGGTCGAGGCTGAAGTCGACCCGTTCGATCTCCAGCTTGCCGGCCTCGATCTTCGAGATGTCGAGGATGTCGTCGATGATGCCCAGCAGGTGCTCGCCGGCGAAGCGGATCTTTTCCAGGTAGTCGCGCTGGCGCGGCTCCAGCTCGGTCTTCAACGCCAGGTAGGCCATGCCGATGACGCCGTTCATCGGCGTGCGGATCTCGTGGCTCATATTGGCCAGGAACTGGCCCTTGGCCTGGCTGGCCTCCTCGGCCACCTGCTTGGCCTGGTCGAGCTGCTCGGTGCGCTGGGCAACGCGCTCCTCGAGCGTTTCGTTGAGTTCGCGCAGCGTCTGCTCGGCGCGCTTGTGGTCGGTGATGTCGGTCAGGCTGGAGACCACCATGCCGACCTTGCCGTGCTCGTCGGCGATGGCCTCGGTGTTCACCGACAGCCAGCACAGGCTGCCGTCGGCCTGCTGCACGCCCATCACCACGTCGCGCACCGCCGCGCCGCTCGACAGGGCGATGTGGACCGGGTGGCTGGCCTGGTCGAAGGCGCTGCCGTCCTCGCGCACGGCCGGCCACAGCCGGTTGGCGTCGGCCGGCGGCAGCAGGCGCGCCGCCGCCGCGTTGCTCTCGAGGATGCGCCCGGCGCTGTCCTGCACCACCAGGCCGTTGGTGACGGCCTCGAACACCGAGGCCATGCGCTGGTTCGAATGGCGCAGCGCCACCGCGGCCAGGCGCCGCTCGGTGATGTCGGTGATCATCGCCAGGGTGCCGCCGTGCTCGCCGTTTTCGGCGGCGATCGGCGTCGTCGACAGCAGGCCCCACAGGCTGGAGCGGTCCTTGCGGAAAAAGCGGAAGTCGCCCTGCTCGGGCTGGCCGGCGTGGCGCCGTTGCAGGTGCTGTTCGAGCTGGACGTGGCCGTCGCGGTCCATGAACTCGTGCATCGCCCGGCCCTGCATCTCCTGCACCGTGTAGCCGAGCATGCGCGCCATCTTCGGGTTGGCGAAGCTGGTCTTGCCGGCCGCGTCGGTCATCCAGATGCCCTCGGCGGCGGTTTGCACGATCAGGCGGTAGCGCTCGCTGCTGGCGTGCAGCGCCTCCTCGGCGCGCTGGCGCTGGGTCATGTCGCGCAGCGCGACGATGGAAAAGTCCTGGCCGGCCATGCGCAGCGGCGTCAGGTTGACCTTGGCCGGGAACTGGCTGCCGTCGCGCCGGCGCGCCGTCAGCACCCGGCCCGGCATGCTGGGGCGGGCGAACAGCTCGCGCTGGCCGGGCGGGCCGCGCATGGTGTCGGGCACCAGTTGTTCCAGCGACAGGCCGAGCAACTGCTCGACCGGGTAGGCGAAGCAGCGCGCGCCGATCTGGTTGGCGTAGCGGATGCGCCCGGTGGCGTCGGCCAGCAGCATGGCCTCGGGCGCCGCCTCGAGGATGGCGCGGACGCGCTCCTCCTCCTCGGCCTTGCGGGCGTTGATGTCGCCCAGCGTGCCGCCGGCGCGCAGCGCCCGGCCCTCGCCGTCGCGCTCGGTCACGGTGGCGCGCGCCAGCACCCAGGTCCAGCCGCCGTCGCGCCGGCGCAGGCGCAGCTCGCACGCCAGGCGGGCGCGGGCGCCGGCCGGCGCGGCCAGGCCGGCGCCGAATTCGCGCTCGACGCGCAGGCGGTCGTCCGGATGCACCTGGGCCTGCCACTGCTCGGGCGCCAGCGCCAGCTCGCCGTCGCGGTAGCCGAGCATTTCGTGGCAGCGCGCCGACAGGTCGAGCGCGCGCATGCCGCGCTGCCAGTGCCAGACGCCCTCGCCGGCGCCGTCCAGCGCGAAGCCGGAGCGCAGCTCGGCGCCGGCCAGGCGCGCCTCGCTGGCGCGCAGGCGCGCGCCCAGGCGCTGCGCGCGCCACAGCGCCGCCGCCAGCAGCAGGACGGCGGCGGCCGCCCCATACGGCAGCAGCGAGCGCGCGCGCGGCTGGTAGAGCAGGCCGTCGAGCGGGTAGTCGGCCGGCAGCAGGCCGAGCCGGTGGTAGGTGGCGGCGATGGCGCGCCAGCGCGCCGGCGTGCCGCTGCCCAGCGGCGCGCCGTTTTGCTCGACCAGCGCGGCGGTGGCCTGGGCCTCGGCCAGCAGGTGTTCGCGGTGGGGGCTGTTCGGGTAGCGCGCGCGGA
Source organism: Janthinobacterium sp. CG_23.3 (assembly GCF_046115965.1). Lineage (NCBI taxonomy): Bacteria > Pseudomonadati > Pseudomonadota > Betaproteobacteria > Burkholderiales > Oxalobacteraceae > Janthinobacterium > Janthinobacterium sp. CG_23.3. The sequence continues at coordinate 62,621 of NZ_JBJXIB010000012.1, forward strand.
TCAGGTCGGCGATCTCGCCCTGGTGCGCCAGCGCGTAGGTCCAGCCGCGCAGCGTCGCCTCGCGCATCGCGCTGGCGCGCGCCGGATGCTCGCGCAGCTCGCTCTCGGTGGTATACAGGTTGTCGCCGTAGAAGTCGATGCCGGCCTGGCGCGGCGCCAGCAGCTGGTAGCCGACGTGGCCGCGTTCGAGCACGTAGGGCGCGCGCGCGATGTTGGCCGAGATGGCGTCGACCTTGCCGCCGATCAGGTCGTCGTAGTTATAGCTGTGCCGCTCCAGGCGCAGCGTGTCGAGCGCGATGCCCTGTTGTTTCAGGTAGGCTTGCAGCTCCTCGCTGTCGGGTCCCAGCATGACGCGGCTGCCGGCCCAGTCGCGCCGCGGCTGGCCGTTTTCCAGGTGGCGCACCGCCAGCACCGCCGCCGAGTGCTGGAACACCTGCGCCAGCACCACCAGCGGCCGGCCGGCGGCGCGCTTGAGCAGCACGCTGCTGTTGCCGACGCCGTACTGGGCGCTGCCGTCGAGCACGGCGGCGGAGAAGTCGGCGCCCGGCTCCATCTCGCGCAGCGTCACCTCCAGGCCGGCGTCGCGGTAGTAGCCCTGTTCCTGCGCCGCGTAGTAGCCGGCGAACTGGAACTGGTGGCGCCAGCGCAGTTGCAGCGTGACCTTTTCCGTCGCCGCCGCGTCGGCGCCGGCGCCCGCCAGCAGCGCCCAGGCGAGCGCCCACAGCGACAGGCGCCGCCGGCGGCTGGCCGTGGAGCGGCGGGGGGGCGGTGGGCGGCGGTGCGGCAAGTGCGTCCCTTTCATGGGCGGGGTTGGGGGCGGCGCGGGATTTTTCCCGAGCAACTATAGCATCGAATTTTTACCGGCAGGGTTAACTTTCGCCGCGCCGGCGCGGCCGCGGGCGATGCGCGACGTTTCCCGTTGATATAGCTCAATTGGCGGGCACATCGTGACAATTAGTGAGAATCCAGGGCGCGCCGGCGGCAACGCGCCACCGCGCGCCTAGGCGAAGCTGCCGGCGAACTGGTAGCGGTGGCCGGGGTGCCACATGGTCGCGATCGAGGCCACCTGGCCGCCCGAGCGGGTCTGGCGGCGCAGCACCAGGCAGGCCTGGCGGGTGTCGACGGCCAGCATGTCGGCGATGTCGCGCGGCGGCGACAGCGCCTCGATGCTGTAGGTGGCGCCCTGCAGCGGCGCGGCGGCCATCAGGTATTCGTTGGGCGTGATGGCGGTAAAATCCTGCACCATGTAGTCGGGCGCCAGGGCCGGGTTGACCCAGCGGTCCTCGACCTGGATCGGCACGCCGTTTTCATAGTGCACGATCAGCGAATGGAACAGCGCCAGCTCGGGCGCCAGCGCGAACTGCTTGGCCAGCGGCTCGCCGGCCTTGGCGCGCTCGAGCAGTTGCAGGCTGCTGCGGTGGACGTGGCCGCGGGCGCGGATCTCGTCGGCGATGCTCTTGATCTCGAGCAGCGTGGCCTGGTATTTTTGCTGGGCGACATAGGTGCCGGAACCCTGGCGGCGCGTCAGCACCTGCTCGGTGGTGAGTTCGCGCACGGCGCGGTTGACGGTCATGCGCGAGACGCCGAACTGCTTCACCAGCGCCTGCTCGGAGGGGATTACGTCGCCCTCCCTCCAGCGGCCGGCGGCGATCTCGGCCAGCAAATAGTCCTTGATGCGCTGAAAAATGGGCAGGTTGTCCTGTGCAGCTTGATCGTCCAATGGTCTCTCCGAATGCCGCCCGGGGGGGCGTGGCCGGTAGCGATTCTAGCATTGCGCGGCGGCGCCGCGATTCAAAAGCAAGCGCCGGGGTGTGCGCGGCGCGCCGGCTCGCTATCATGGAGCCATTCCTTACCATTCGCCGGGAGCACGCCATGAACGACACAGTCTACGCCAGCGAGGAGCAGCGCTGGGCCGCGGTGCAGCGGCGCGACAGCCACGCCGACGGCGCCTTCTACTATTCGGTGCGCAGCACCGGCGTGTACTGCCGGCCCTCGTGGGGGGGGCGGGGCGAGAGGCGCCACAAAACCCCCCCCCCCACCCAACCCCAAGAGGAAAAAAAAGACGGCTTCCCGCCCCCCCTTCCCTTCCAGACAGAAA
>NZ_JBJXIB010000013.1:0-64138 GCF_046115965.1 Janthinobacterium sp. CG_23.3
GGCGGGGCGGTTTTGGTGGCATGCACGCATGATGCGTTATCCACGATTCGTTTACAACAACTTTCTACGCTGTACGCTCAGGCTGAATAGTCACGGATTTTCTTTGGTTGTCTTGGCCCATTTAGTTGTCTTGGTTGTCTCTGTTGTACTGGTTCCTTTTGTTGTCTTATAAGGACAGCGCTGTGGTTTTGACTTGACAGTGCGAGCGAACTTTCGATCGGGCCGTGGCGGGTCATGCAGAAGGACCAAACGCTGCCGCAGGCGTTGCAATAACGCCGGCATTTTGCCTTGCGCCTTTGTAATTGCTAGCCAGCGCAGCTCATACTGGAAACTATGGAATGCTCGGATGAAGCTAATGTCCGTCGGTTCGCAATTGGCCTCCAGCGCGGCTTTTGCCATTTCTGTGCGCAGCAAGTTGTAGGCGATAAGCAAGCCCCAAATCTCCTGGTTGATCCCCTCCTTGGTTCTGCTGCGCAAAGTGTGCTTCATCCCGATCATCGATTGCTTGATTTCCAGATAGCTCGTTTCAACGTGCCAGCGCCGGGCGTAGCATGCAACCAGTTCTGCCGCGGGGAACAGCAGGCGCTCAGTGAGCGACGTCAGCAGCGTGGAAACGCGTCCCTTGGCATCAATGGTTCTGATGGCGCGCGCTTGCCAAGTCTTGGGCAGGCTGGGGTCGAGTTTGCGGGCTTCCGCCGAAACCTTCACCCGTACCGGCGCGTCAGCGTGGCTTCCCTCGAGTACCGTCCACTTGGTAGTGCTCTTGGCGGGTATCAGGAAGTGCCGGTTTTTTCTACGGGTACTCAAGCCGACCAGGATTTCCGCGCTCTATTTTATCCACCGTCGACACGGAGCGAGGACATGACCGCATTGAACGCGCTGCTGCGCGAACTGGAAGCGTTTGGCGAAGACAACGACCACAGCCACGCGCAACGCGAGCGCAGAATGCTCAACATCACGCGCGACACCGGCGAACTGCTGGCGGTGCTGGTGCAGGCCCGCGGCGCCCGCCGCCTGCTGGAAATAGGCACCGCGAACGGTTATTCGACGCAGTGGCTGGCGCGCGCCACCGCCGCGCTCGGCGGCAGCGTCACCACGGTCGAGTATGCGGCGCATAAATTCGCGCTGGCGCAGGCCAATTTCGCCCGCGCCGGGTCGGGCGCGAGCATCCGGGCGCTGCTGGCCGACGCCGGCCGGGTGCTGGCCGAGGCCGCCGACGGCGCCTACGATTTCATCTTCCTCGATTCCAAGCGCAGCCAGTACCAGGCTTGGTGGCCGCAGCTCGAGCGCGTGCTGCGCGCCGGCGGCGTGCTGGTGGTTGACAACGCCACCTCGCACTACGCCGAAATGGCCGCCTTCGTGGAGGCGATCGGCGCCGACGCCGGCTTCACCTGCTGCCTGGTCCCGGTCGGCAAGGGCGAGTTCATCGCCGTTAAGGCGTCCGCTTGACGGTAAGCCTTGATCGGCGTGGCAAGGTTACGCCTTGCCACCCCCGCATGGCGCCGCCGCAAGCATCCTCGCGGCGACCAGGAAGTCGCTCCAACGGACCCAGCGCAGGTCGGCATCCAGCGCGGTGCCGGGCGGTACCTCACGCTTATGCGCAATGACCATGTGGCGTTTGGGCACGACCAGTAGATATTGCCCGAAATGGCCTCTAGCCGTGTAGGCGCCTTGCAGGACAGACCCTTCCGGCTCTTCCAACGTCCACCAGAGATAAGAATATCCGAGCCCGTGCCTGGTTTCGCTGGCCGGGTGCATGTCCGCCGAAGGTGTGACGCTGCGGCTGATTTTCGCCACCCAGTCGGCGGGAATGATTTGCTTGCCGCGCCACTGGCCGTGCTCAAGCATCAGGTAGCCCAGCCGCGCCAGATCCCTCGCCGACAGATAAAAGGTGTAGGCCATGTGTTCGGAGCGGCTATGATCGCCCCCCCTCCTGTGCTTTTTCAGGTTGAAGTCTTCAAGCTGCAACGGTCCGGCCAAATCGTCGGCAAACGCCTGATAAATATTTTTCTGCGTCAGCATCTCAAATGCGCTGCCTGCCGCGTTGAAATCCCAATTGTTATAGAGAAAATATGCGCCCGGCACTTGTGAACCGCGCGGCGGTGCAAAGGCGAGCTTGTCACCGCCGTTCGCGGCAGGGTGATACACGCCAGAGCGTGCGCTGAGCAAATCGTGCAAGCGGGCTTGCCGTTCAATCGGTAGTAGGCCGCCGACGTCGTCGATACCGATATCGGCCATGGTTTTGTCCAAATCGACGTTGCCGTTCTCGACATACTTGCCAAACATCATGGCGAGTACGCTTTTTCGCGCCGATGCGATATGGTGCTTGGTGGAATCGACCGCGCCATAACTGAACAGGGTGCGGCCATCTTGTACCGCGACGAGTGCGGTCGTGGCCTGCGTTGTTAAATAGCTGCGAGTTGCGTCCAACTCTTGACTGCATTTTGCATCCAGGCTAGTCGTCGGGATGGTTTGCCACGACTTGCCGGGATAGACCGCATTGCCGCTTGGGGCATCCATTGCCGCCGAAGTGCAGGCGGACAAGCCAAACCATACCGGGACGATGACAAACGCTTGGAGAAGCCAGGTTCTTTTTTGAGGTACTTGCATCGGGTATTCCAAAAAATAAGGGCGGTCAGTTGGGGAAAGAAGGGCGCGGCGTTCAAGGTGCCAGCCCCGGCGGCCTCACGCCGGCGGGCCCAGGTGTTCGCGGGCCAGCGCCCGCAGCAGCGGCGTGGCCGGGTGCGCGTCGGCCGGCGTGGCCAGGCCGACGCCGAGCGCCAGTTCGCCGCCCTCGGCCAGGCTGCGGTAGCACACGCCGTCCAGGCGCAGCGCCTTGAACGACTCGGCCAGCAGCGCCACGCCCTTGCCGCTGGCGACGTCGCCGAGCAGCACGTGGTGGTCGAGCGGCTCGCGCAGGAAGCTCGGGGCGAAGCCGTGGCGGGCGAACACCGCGTGGCAGTGGTCGAAGAAGGCCGGCTGGCGCGCCCGCTCGAACCAGTACACCGCTTCGCCGCCCAGGTCGGCCAGCGCCAGCGTGCGCCGGCGCGCCAGCCGGTGCCCGCTGTGCAGCGCGACGACGATAGGCTGCGCCCCCAGCGGCTGCAGTGCCAGCTCGAAGGTTTGGCTCGGCAGCGCGACGATGGCCGCGTCCAGGCGGCCGGCGCGCAGCGCCGCCACCAGCCGCGGCGACGGCGCGAACGTCAATTCCAGCGCGCTGTGGCCCAGCGCCGCCGCCAGCGCCGCGCGCAGCGGACCGAACATGCCCGCTTCGACCGAACTGGTCAACCCGAGCCGCAGGCCGGCCGGCGCCGGGTCGCGCAGTATCGAACGTTCGGCCCGCTCCAGCAGCGCCAGGATCTGCCGCGCCTGCGGCAGCAGCTGGCGCGCCGCCTCGGTCAGCGCCACGCCCTGGGTGTCGCGCTCGAACAGGCGCACGCCAAGGCGCTGTTCCAGCGCCTTGATGGCGCGCGACAGCGGCGGCTGGGTCATATGCAATTGCTGCGCGGCCTGGCGGAAGTTCAGGCACAGCGCCACGGCGACGAACATCTGCAATCCATTGGTGTCGAGTTTTCTCATACCTTATAGGTATCACGAAATGGCGCATTCCACAAGCCGGGCGCGGCGCCTAGACTGGCGTTTCGACTCCATTGAAAGGAACACTTCATGCAACAACGCATACTGGGTAATAGCGGCATCGCCGTGTCGGCGCTGGGGTTGGGCTGCATGGGCATGTCCGAGTTTTACGGCGCGACCGACGAGGCGCAGTCGCTGGAAACGCTGGCGGCGGCGCACGACGCCGGCGTGACGCTGTTCGACACGGCCGACACCTACGGCTTCGGCGCCAACGAGGAATTGCTCGGGCGCTTCCTGAAGGGGCGCCGCGGCCGGGCCGTCGTCGCCACCAAGGCCGGGCTGGTGCGGGCGGCCGGCGCCTACCAGCGCCGCGTCGACAATTCGCCGGCCTACCTGCGCAGCGCCTGCGAAGCCTCGCTCAAGCGCCTCGGCGTCGAGGCCATCGACCTGTATTATCTGCACCGGCTGAACCTGGAGACGCCGCTGGAGGAGTCGCTGGGCGCGCTGGCGCGGCTGGTGCGCGAGGGCAAGGTGCGGGCCATCGGCCTGAGCGAGGTCTCGCCGGCGACGCTGCGGCGCGCCGCGGCGATCCACCCGATCGCCGCGGTGCAGAGCGAGTATTCGCTGTGGACGCGCGAGCCGGAGCAGGGCGTGCTGCAAGCCTGCCGCGAGGTCGGCGCCGCCTTCGTGCCGTACAGTCCGCTGGGCCGCGGCTTCCTGACCGGCGTGGCGGCGCCCGGCGCGGCGGCGGATTTCCGCGGCCAACTGCCGCGCTTTTCGGGCGAAAACGGCGTCCGCAACCAGGCCATCGCCGACACCGTCAAGGCGATCGCGCTGGAACAGGGTTGCAGCCCGGCGCAACTGGCGCTGGCCTGGCTGCTGGCGCAGGGCGACGACATCGTGCCGATTCCCGGCACCAAACGGGTCGGCTACCTGCGCGAGAACCTCGGCGCGCTGCAGGTGCGCCTGGACCGGGCCGAGCTGGCGCGCATCGGCGCCGCGTTGCCGCTGGGCATGGCGGCCGGCGCCCGCTACACCGAGGAGGGCATGAAGGGCCTCGACGCCTGAGCGGGCGCGCCGGCCGGCGCGCTTTGCGCTTCTATCGTGTGCGAAAGACAATACGAAAGCTGGTAGCATCTGTCCGTACATGGATGGAGCGGGAGTGGCGGTGGACAAGGTGTTCGACATCGAGCTGAAATTATTGCTGGAGGGGATATTGCTGAAGTATCAGCACGACTTCCGCGATTACTCGGTCGCGTCCCTGCGCCGGCGCGTCCGCCAGGCGATGACGCGGTTTTCCTGCCAGACGGTGTCGCAGCTGCAGGACCGCGTACTGCACGAGCCGGCCGTGTTCGCCCAGATGCTGCAATACTTTACCGTGCAGGTCAGCGAGATGTTCCGCGACCCGGCGTATTTCCGCGCGCTGCGCGAGCAGGTCGTGCCGGTGCTGCGGACCTATCCGTCGATCAAGATCTGGGTGGCCGGCTGCAGCAGCGGCGAGGAAGCCTGGTCGCTGGCGATCCTGCTGCAGGAGGAGGGCCTGCTCGAGGGCAGCATGATTTACGCCACCGACATCAACGTCGACGCGCTCGCCGTCGCCGAGTCCGGCATCTACCCGATCGAGCGCATCGCCCGCTTCAGCGACAACTACCGCCTGGCCGGCGGGCGCGGCTCGCTGTCGGACTATTACACGGCGGCCTACAAGGGCGCCGTCTTCGAGCGCCGGCTGCGCAAGCAATTCGTCTTCGCCGACCACAGCCTGGCCACCGACAGCGTGTTTTCGGAGGTGCACCTGGTGTCGTGCCGCAACGTGATGATCTACTTCAACCGCGCCCTGCAAGGGCGCGCCACCGGCCTGTTCCACGAGGCCCTGGTCAAGCGCGGCTTCCTCGGCCTAGGCATGCGCGAGAGCCTGCGCTTCGGCGAGCACGCCGGGGCCTTCCGCGAAGTCGCGCCGGCCGCCAAAATCTACCAGCGGATCTGACATGGACGCACTGCCGCCGCGCGAAGTCGAGGACAAGCAAGCGCTTGCCAACGGAACCGCGTATTTCGCCGCGCCCGATTATCATGTGCTGTTCGAGTCCGAGCGCAGCGTCGCGCTGTCGCGGGACCAGGCCGTCAACTTCTCGCGCCCGTCGATCGACGCCGCGCCGGAGTCGGCGGCGTTGGCGTATGGCGCCGGCGCGCCCGGCATCGTCCTCAGCGGCGCCTCGGCCGACGCCGACGCCGCCGCGCTGGCGCTGGCCGGCGCCGACGCCGTGCCCGGCATCGAACAGATCGCGGCGGGCCCGGCCCGCCTGGGCAGCCCAACCAATAATACAACCGGCGCCGGCGCGCGCTAAAAGACGACCGTGACCCCGACCATCTCCATCCTCGTCGTCGACGACATCGAACAAAACCTGGTCGCCGCCGAGGCGCTGCTGGCGCGTCCCGGCATGACCATCCTGAAGGCGGCCTCCGGCGCCGCCGCGCTGGAACTGCTGCTGGTGCACGAGGTCGCGCTGGCGCTGATCGACGTGCAGATGCCGCAGATGGACGGCTTCGAACTGGCCGAGCTGATCCGCGGCAGCGAGCGCACCCGCGCCATTCCGCTGATTTTCCTTACCGCCGCCACGCGCGAGCCCAGCTACAGCTTCCGCGGCTACGAAGCGGGCGCCGTCGACTTCCTGTTCAAACCGGTCGACGCCAAGGCCCTGGTCAGCAAGGTCAAGGTCTTCGTCGAGCTGCACCAGCAAAAAAAACAGCTGTCGAGCCAGCTCGAGGAGCTCAAGCACGCGCTGCGCCTCAATGAAATGTTTACCGCCGTGCTGGGGCACGACTTGCGCACCCCGCTGTCGGTGGTGATGAACGGCGCCATGCTGCTGCCCTTGATGAGCGAGCAGCCGAAGGTGGTCATGACGGCGCAGCGCATCCAGAGCAGCGCCAAGCGCATGGCGCAGATGGTCGACCAGTTGCTCGACCTGGCGCGCACCCGCTCCGGCGCGCTGCAACTGCGTCCGGCGCGCGACGACTACGCGCGCATCTGCGGCGCCATCGCCGACGAATTCGCCGGCCCCGGGCAAGCGGCGCGCATCGCCATCGCGTCCAGCGGCGACACCTGCGGCGTGGTCGACGTCGGCATTTTTTCGCAGGTGCTGTCGAACCTGCTGAGCAACGCGCTGAACCACGGCGACGGCGGCGAAACGGTGCATTTGGGCGTAGACGGCGGCGCCGCCGACGCCGTCAGGGTCAGCGTGCGCAACCGCGGCGCCATCGCGCCGCAACTGCTGCCGCATATTTTCGAGCCGTTCCAGCAGGGCAGCGAAAGCCGCAAGAGCGCCCAAGGCCTGGGCCTGGGGCTGTACGCGGTGCGCATGTTCGTGCAGGCCCACGGCGGCGCGGTGGCGGTCGCCTCCGACGAGCGCGACGGCACCGTCTTCACCGTCACCATGCCGCGCCACGGCCCGGCGCCGCAGGACCGGCAGCACCAGTTGGACGGTTGCGCATGACGGCCGGCTACCTGCCGCGCGGCGGCGGCGCCACCGGCGAGCTGGTGCGCGCCCTGGACTGGTCGGGCACCGCGCTGGGCGCCATCGCCGACTGGCCGGCCAGCCTGCGCACCAGCGTCGACATCGTGCTCAATTCGCCGATCGCCATGGTGTTGATGTGGGGGCCGCGCCACGTGATGGTCTACAACGACGACTACGCCGCCATCGCCGGCGCCAAGCACCCGGCCGCGCTGGGCGGCAGCGTGCCCGAGGTGTGGCCGGAAATCTGGGACTGGAACCGCGCCGTCCTCGAGGCCGGCCTGCGCGGCGAGGCCCGGGCGCACCGCGAAAACCCGATGGTGCTGCTGCGCCACGGCGCCCCCGAGCAGGTCTGGTTCGACCTGTTCTACACGCCGGTGCGCGACGAGTCCGGCGCGGTGGCCGGGGTGCTGTGCACGGTGGTGGAAATCACCGGCAGGCTGCGCCAGGAGCGCAGCCTGCGCCGCGCCAGCGAGGAGCTGGGCGTGGTGAACCGCACGCTGGCGGCCGAGGGCCACGCCGCGCGCGAGGCCAACGTCCGGCTCGACGAGGAGCGCGGCCTGCTGCGCGCGCTGTTCGAGCAGGCGCCCGGTTTCATGGCGGTGCTGCGCGGCCCGCGGCACGTGTTCGAGCTGGCCAACCGGCCCTACCAGCGCCTGACCGGGCACCGCGCGCTGATCGGCCGCCCGCTCGCCGAGGCCCTGCCCGAGGTGCGCGCGCAGGGCTTTATCGAGCTGCTCGACGCCGCCTACCGCAGCGGCCAGCCGTACCAGGGCCGCCAGGTCGAGGTCGAACTGCTGCCGCCGGACGGCGGCCCGGCGCGGACGCGCTACGTCGACTTCGTCTACCAGCCGATCAAGGACGGCGCCGGCGCCGTCTCGGGCATCCTGGTCGAGGGCGTCGACGTCACCGAGACGCGGGAAAACGAGGAGCGCTGGCGCATCGCCCAGCAGGCCGGCGGGGTCGGCAGCTTCGAATGGTTCCCCGACACCGGCGAGGTGCTGGTGTCGGCCTCGTTCCGGCGCATCTGGGGCCTGGCCGACGAGCGGCCGGTCGACGCGGCGGCGCTGGCGGCGCTGGTCGAGCCGCAGGACCGCGACAAGATCGGCCCGGCGCGCATGCAACTCGGGCTCGAGGGCAATCCGCTGGCCTACGTCGAGTACCGCATCCGCCGGCCCGACAACGGCCAGTTGCGCTGGATCGCCCGCCAGGGCGAGGTGGTGGCCGGCGCCGGCCCGCGGCGCTACGTCGGGGTGTCGTTCGACGTCACCGGGCGCAAGCTGACGGAGGAGGCGCTGCACGCCAGCCAGGACCGGCTGGCGGCGATTTTCGGCCAAGCCTCGGTCGGCCTGGCCGAGCTGGACCTGGACGGCAATTTTCGCCGCGTCAACGGCGCGCTGTGCGCGATGCTCGGGCGCGGCGCCGAGCAGCTATTGGCGTTGAACATGGACGACATCATGCATCCGGACGACGTCGCCGGCAACGCCGCGCTGCGGCGCCGCCTGGTCGACACCGGCGCCCCGTTCACGCTGGAGAAACGCTACCTGAAGCCGGACGGCGCCCAGGTCTGGGTGGCGTCGAACTTTGCCCGCCTGGTCGACGAGAGCGGCCGGGCGCAGGCGTTGATCGCGGTGCAGACCGACATCACCGAGCGGCGCCGCGCCGAGCAGGCGCTGCACGAGTTGAACGAGACGCTCGAGCAGCGCGTCGCGCGCGAGGTGGCCGAGCGCGCCAAGGCCGAGGAGGCGCTGCTGCAGGCGCAGAAAATGGAGGCGGTCGGCCAGCTGACCGGCGGCATCGCCCACGACTTCAACAACGTGCTGCAGATTATCTCGGGCAATCTGCACCTGCTGTACCAGCAGGCGCCGCAGGACAGCGCCACGCGCCAGCGCCTGGAGACGGCGATCGCCGCCGTCGAGCGCGGCGCCAAGCTGTCCTCGCACCTGCTGGCGTTCGCCCGGCGCCAGCCGCTGCAGCCGGTGGTGGCCGACCTGGGCCGGTTGCTGCGCGATATGGACGCGCTGCTGCGGCGCGCGCTGGGCGAGGCGGTCGAGATCAGCAGCGTGGTCGGCGGCGGCCTGTGGAACACGCTGGTCGACCCGAGCCAGTTGGAGAACGTGATCCTCAACCTGGCCATCAACGCGCGCGACGCGATGGATGGCGCCGGCCGCCTGGACATCGAGCTGGGCAACGCCGTCATCGACGGGCGCTACGCGCGCAAGCTGGCCGGCGTGCAACCCGGCCAGTACGTGCTGCTGAGCGTGCGCGACAGCGGCTGCGGCATGTCCGGCGACGTGCTGCAACGCGCCTTCGAGCCCTTTTTCACCACCAAGGCCGAGGGCGTGGGCACCGGCCTGGGCCTGTCGATGGCCTACGGCTTCGTCACGCAAAGCCACGGCCACATCCGCATTGAAAGTGAACCGGGCCGCGGCACCGTCGTCAAAATCTATTTGCCGCGCTGTTTGCAGGAGGCGCAGCGGCACCACGAAGGCTTCGGCGACGAGGTCGCCGGCGGCAGTGAAACCATCCTCGTGGTCGAGGACGACGTCGGCGTGCGCGCCACCGTCGTCGACATGCTGGGTGAACTCGGTTACACGGTGCTCAAGGCCGAGGACGGCGAAAGCGCGCTGGCGACGCTGCACGGCGGCGCGCAGGTCGATTTGTTGTTTACCGACGTGATCATGCCGGGGCCGGTGCGCAGCCCCGACCTGGCGCGGCGGGCGCAGGAGTTGTTGCCGGACATCGCGGTGCTGTTTACGTCGGGGTATCCGCAAGACGCCATCGTGCACGGCGGCCGGCTCGACGCCGGCGTTGAATTGCTGAGCAAGCCGTACCGCCGCGACGAACTGGCGCGCAAGCTGCGCCAGGTGCTGGCCGGCCGGCGCCAGCAGAACCAGGAGCGCGCGCGGCAATCGATACCGGGGGGGACGAGCCTGAACCTGACCAACAACGCGCTGGCGGCGCAGCCGGGCGTGGCGCCGACTTCGCTGAAAATCCTGGTGGTGGAGGATAACCTGGACTCGCAGCAGATGGTGTGCGAGCTGGTGGGCATGCTCGGACACACCGTCAGCGGCGTCTCCGACGGCGAGCGCGCCTGGGAGCTGGTGCGCGAGCACGACTTCGACATCCTGTTTTCCGACGTCAGCCTGCCGGGCATGTCGGGCATCGAACTGGCCCGGCTGGTGCTGCGCGACAAGCCCGGCATCCGCGTTATCTTCTCCACCGGCTATGGCAAGGAAACGCTGGAGGGGATCGGCTTTGAAGCGCGGATACTGCGCAAGCCGTATGACTTGATGGAGTTGAAGGCGGCGCTGGAATACGCCGGCGCCGAGTAAGGGCTCCGGCGTGGCAGGCGTTATTATCACTGGCGTCGGCCCGGCGCCTTGCCTTGGGTAGATGGCAAGCGTCGCCCCCTTGCGCCGCGCCAAACCGGCCGCGGCGCCGTCGCCCCCTCCTACGCCCGGCGTAGCCGTCGTCCTATAGCGCGGCAACGCTCGCAACCGTAAAGTTGGTGCGGGCACGGGGCGCGGGCGCCGCCTTTACATTGGAGCAAGCCATGGCGAGCCAGCAGGAAAATGGCGCCGCGTCGGCCGGCGCGCAGCGGCGCCCGGCGGCGCGGCGCAAACAAGTCGACCGTTTGCTGCGCACCGTGTTCGGCGTCGAGCGCCTGCGCGACGGCCAGCAGCACGTCATCGACAGCGTGCTCGAAGGCCGGGACACGCTGGCCATCATGCCGACCGGCAGCGGCAAGTCGCTGTGCTACCAAATCCCCGCCTCGATCCTCGGCGGCGCCACCATCGTCGTCTCGCCACTGATCTCGCTGATGAAGGACCAGCTCGACAAATTGCAGGAGGTCGGCATCAGCGCGGCCCAGGTCAACAGCAGCCTGACGCGCGGCGAGGAGCGCGACGCCATCGAGCGCATCCGCGCCAGGGTCAGCGAGATCGTCTTTTGCACGCCGGAGCGGCTGGGCACGCCGGACTTCCTGGCCTTGTTCGAGCACACCCCGGTGGGGCTGGTGGTGATCGACGAGGCCCACTGCATCTCGCAATGGGGCCACGACTTCCGCCCGGCCTATCTGGAGATGGCGGCGGCGATCCAGGCGCTGGGCCGGCCGACCATCCTGGCGCTGACGGCCACGGCCACCGAGGACGTCAGCGCCGACATCGCCGCGCAACTGGGGGCGCCGGCGATGCACGTCGTCAACACCGGCATCTACCGCGCCAATTTGCGCTACCGCGTCATCCAATGCACCAACGCCGACGACAAGAACGCCGAGGCGCTGCGCCTGGTGCGCGACAGCGCCGGCGTCGGCATCGTCTACGCCGCCACGGTGAAGGCGGCCGAGCAACTGCACGACATGCTGCGCGAGGCCGGCGAAAGCGTCGCGCTGTACCACGGCAGGCTGGCGGCGCGCGAGCGCGAGGACAACCAGAACCTGTTCATGGCCGGCGAGCGGCGCGTCATGGTTGCCACCAACGCCTTCGGCATGGGCATCGACAAGAGCGACACCCGCTTCGTCATCCACCTGCAGGTGCCGGCCAACCTGGAGGCGTATTACCAGGAATCGGGCCGGGCCGGGCGCGACGGCTTGCCGGCCGAGTGCACGCTGCTGTACTTCCAGGACGACAAGCGGGTGCAGCAGTTTTTCCTGGCCAAACACTACCCGACGGAGCAGGAGCTGCGCCAGCTGTTCGACGCCGCCAGGGAGCTGGCGGCGGGCCGCTCCAGCTTCACGTTCGACGAATTGAAGGCCAAGGTCGACGGCGTCGCCGAGGGCCGGCTGCGGGTATGCCTGAAGCTGCTCAAGGACGGCCGCCTGCTGCGCCAGAACCGCCGGCTGGCGTATCTGCCCAAGCCGGGCGCGCCGGCGGCCGGCGTGTTCGAGCAACTGGCCCAGGTCTACGTCGACAAGCAGGAGCGCGACCGCGCCGCGCTGGAACAGGTGGTGGGCTACGCGCAAAGCGGTTTTTGCCGCTGGAAGCTGCTGCTCGACTATTTCGGCGACAAGGCCGACTTCGAGCGCTGCTGCCACTGCGACAATTGCCTGGCGCCGCCGGCCGTGATGGAAGCGCTCAGCGACGCCGGCCATGTCGACGACGCCGTCGCCCCGCCGGCCCCGGCGCCCGTCCCGGCGATCACCGTCGGCAGCCAGGTCAAGGTGCCGAAATTCGACATCGGCACGGTGCTGTCGGTGGCCGGCGACATGGTCACCATCGAATTTCCCGAACGCACCACCAAGACCTTCATGGCCGAGTTTGTCACACCGGCGTGACCAACACGCCGTCGGATAGCGCGCCGGCGGCGCCGACACCACACCGGCGGCAACGAGCCGGGGCAGACCTTCAGGTCCGCCCCCGGGGTTGCGCCGGCGGTTTTGTGTGCGCCAGTTGACAGTCGCCAGCCATGCTTTTAACTAGAATCAACCATCGTGACTGACATTGGAGCGGCGGCATGGCGGATTTGGTGGTGGTGCGGCCGCAGGGCCTGTATTGCGAGGCGGGGCAGTTTTACATCGACCCGTGGCGTCCGGTTGAGCGGGCGGTGATCACGCACGCCCACGCCGACCACGCCCGCGTTGGCCACGGCCATTACCTCAGCGCGGCCGCCGGCGTGCCGGTGCTGCGCGCGCGCCTGGGTCCTATCCATATCGACGGCCTGGAATACGGCGTGCCGCTGCGACACAAGGACGTGACGATATCGCTGCACCCGGCCGGCCACGTGCTCGGCTCGGCGCAGGTGCGCATCGAACACCGCGGCGAAGTGTGGGTCGCCTCGGGCGACTACAAGGTCGAGGCCGACGCCACCTGCGCCGGCTTCGAGCCGGTGCGTTGCGACACCTTCATCACCGAATCGACGTTCGGCTTGCCGATTTACCGCTGGCAGCCGCAGCGCGAAGTCTACGACGACATCAACGACTGGTGGCGCAAGAACGCCGCCGAGGGCCGCGCCAGCGTGCTGTTCTGCTACGCCTTCGGCAAGGCGCAGCGCATCCTGAGCGGCCTCGACGCCGACATCGGCCCCATCGTCTGCCACGGCGCCGCGCAGGCGCTGACCCAGGTCTACCGCGACTGCGGCGTGCGCCTGCCGCCGACGCGCATGGTGCACGAGCTGGCCGACCGCGCCGCGCTGAAGCGGGCCATCGTCATCGCGCCGCCGTCGGCCGCGGGCTCGCCGTGGATCAAGCGCTTCGGCGACTACAGCGACGCCTTCGCCAGCGGCTGGATGCTGCTGCGCGGCGCGCGCCGGCGGCGCGGCGTCGACCGCGGCTTCGTGCTGTCGGACCACGCCGACTGGCCGGGCCTGATGCAAGCCGTCGAAGCGAGCGGGGCGCAGCGCGTCATCGTCACGCACGGCTCGATTCCAACGATGGTGCGCTGGCTGCGCCAGAAGGGTTGGCAGGCCGGCGCCTTCGACACCGAGTACGGCGACGACGAGGCGGCCGAGGCGGCCGAGGTGGCCGACGCCGGCCCGGCCGCCGCAACCGCGGCGTCGCCCGACGGAGCCGCCGATGCGTGAATTCGCCCGTCTGTACGCCGAGCTCGACGAAACCACCGCCACCAAGCGCAAGCTCGACGCCTTGCAAGCCTATTTCAGCAGCGCGGCGCCGGAGAACGCGGCCTGGGCCGTGTATTTCCTGGCCGGCGGCAAACCGCGCCAGGCCGTGCCGAGCAAGCTGCTGCGCGCGTACGCGACCGCCTACGCCAAGCTGGACGACTGGCTGTTCGCCGAATGCTACGACGCCGTCGGCGACCTGGCCGAAACCATCGCGCACATTTTGCCGGCGCCCAGCCGCCACAGCGACGTCGGCCTGGCCGAGTGGATCGAGGGGCGCATCGCGCCGTTGCGCGGCGCCGCCCCGGAAACCATCCGCGCGGCGCTATTCCAGTATTGGGACGAGCTGGACGCGCGCGAGCGTTTCCTGCTGGTGAAGCTGATCGGCGGCGGCTTTCGCGTCGGCGTCTCGAAGCTGCTGGTGACGCGCGCGCTGAGCGCCATCGCCGCCGTCGACAGCAAGTTGATCGCGCAGCGCCTGATGGGTTGGACCGACGGCGCCGTCAGCCCGACCGCGCACGGTTTCCTGCAATTGATCGGCGCCCGCTCCGAGCAGGAGCACGCGCTGCGCGGCGGCCAGCCGTATCCGTTTTTCCTGGCGCACCAGTTGCAGGGCGAGCCGGAGGCGCTGGGCGAACCGGGGCGCTGGCAGGTCGAGTGGAAATACGACGGCATGCGCGCGCAACTGGTGCGCCGCGAGGGCCAAAGCTGGCTCTGGTCGCGCGGCGAGGACTTGATCACCGAACGCTTCCCCGAGCTGGCCGCGCTGCCCCTGCCGGACGGCTGCGTCGTCGACGGCGAGATCCTGATATGGCACGCCGGCGAGGCGCCGGCGCCGTTTAGCGAGCTGCAAAAGCGTATCGGCCGCAAGAGCCTGTCGGCCAAGCTGCTGGCCGAGCTGCCGGCGGCGCTGGTCGCCTACGACCTGCTGGAATTGGACGGCCTCGACCTGCGCGCGTTGCCGCAGCGCGAGCGCCGCGCGCTGCTGGAAACGCTGGTGGCGCGGGTGGCCGCGCCGCAGTTGCGCCTGTCGCCGCTGATCGTCGCGGCGCAGTGGCAAGAGTTGGCGGCGATCCGCGGCGAATCGCGCGCCCGCGGCGTCGAGGGCATGATGCTCAAGGCGCGGGACGGCGCCTACGGCGTGGGCCGCACCAAGGACGTCGGCACCTGGTGGAAGTGGAAGATCGACCCCTACACCATCGACGCGGTGCTGATCTACGCGCAAAGCGGCCATGGCCGCCGCGCCTCGCTGTACACCGACTACACCTTCGCCGTCTGGGACGCCGACCCGGACCCCGGCCACGCCGGGGCGGGCGGGCGCAAGCTGGTGCCGTTCGCCAAGGCGTATTCCGGCCTCACCGACGCCGAAATCGCCCAGGTCGACAACGTGATCCGCAAGACGACGATCGAGAAGTTCGGCCCGGTGCGCAGCGTCAAGCCGAGCATGGTGTTCGAGATCGGCTTCGAGGGCATCGCCGCGTCGAGCCGGCACAAGGCCGGCATCGCGGTGCGCTTTCCGCGCATCCTGCGCCGGCGCGACGACAAAAGCGTCGACGACGCCGACACGCTGGACGCGCTCAAGGGCCTGCTGGCGGCGCCTCCATGACGCTGGCGCGGCGCATCGACCAGTGGTTCGACGAACGCGGTTGGCGGGTGTTCCCTTTCCAGCGCGCGCTGTGGCGGGCGGCGCTGGCCGGCCGCTCCGGGCTGCTGCACGCCAGCACCGGCGCCGGCAAAACCTACGCGGTGTGGTTTGCCGCGCTGTTGCGCGGCGCGCGCGCCGACGCCGGCGGCAAGGCCGCGAAGCGCGGCCTGCGGGTGGTGTGGATTACGCCGATGCGGGCGCTGGCCGCCGACACCCTGCGCGCCTTGCAAGAGTCCGGCGCGGCGCTGGCGCCCGGCTGGCGCATCGACGCGCGCACCGGCGACACCAGCGCGGCGCAGCGCGCGCGCCAGGCCAAGACGCTACCCGAGGTGCTGGTGACGACGCCGGAAAGCCTGACCTTGCTGCTGAGCAAACCGGACGCCGAAGCCCGGTTCGGCATGCTCGACATGGTGGTGCTCGACGAGTGGCACGAGCTGATGGGCAGCAAACGCGGCGTGCAGGCGCAGCTGGCGCTGGCGCGCTTGCGGCGCTGGAATCCGGCGCTGCTGACCTGGGGCCTGTCGGCGACCATCGGCGACGTCGCCCAGGCCCAGGCCGTGTTGTTGGGCGGCGCCGACGCCGGCGGCCTGCTGCTGGAGGGCGATATCGGCAAACAGATCCTGGTCGACACGCTGATCCCGCCGCAGCCGTCGCGCTTTCCGTGGAGCGGCCATTTGGGCCTGGACATGCTGCAGCCGGTGGTGGCCGAGATCGAGCGCCACCAGGCCACGCTGGTGTTTACCAACACCCGCTCGCAGGCCGAGCTGTGGTATCAGAACCTGCTGGCGGCGCGGCCGGACTGGGCCGGGGTGATCGCGCTGCACCACGGCTCGCTCGACAAGGCGGTGCGCGACTGGGTCGAGAAGGGTGTCAAGGACGGCCGCTTGAAGGCGGTGGTGTGTACCTCCAGCCTGGACCTGGGCGTCGACTTCCTGCCGGTCGAACGGGTGCTGCAGATCGGCAGCGCCAAGGGCATCGGCCGGCTGTTGCAGCGCGCCGGGCGCAGCGGCCACGCGCCCGGACGCGTGTCGCGCCTGACGCTGGTGCCGACCCACAGCCTGGAGCTGCTGGAGGCGGCCGGCGCGAAACAGGCGGTGGCCGAGCGCCGGGTCGAGCCGCGGCCGGCGCCGGACAAGCCGCTCGACGTGCTGGTGCAGCATCTGGTCACGGTCGCGCTGGGCGGCGGTTTTCGCCCCGACGCGCTGTACGACGAGGTGCGCACGGCCTGGTCGTACCGCGCGCTGACGCCGCGGGAATGGCAGTGGGCGCTGGACTTCGTCGCGCGCGGCGGCCAGAGCCTGACCGTGTACCCGGAATACCGGCGCGTGCTGGCCGACGCCGACGGCGTCTACCGGGTGCCGGACGCGGCGCTGGGCCGGCGCCACCGGATGGGCATCGGCACCATCGTCTCGGAGGCGTCGATCCAGGTCAAATTCATGCGCGGCGGCAAAATCGGCAGCGTCGAGGAAGCCTTTATCTCGCGCCTCAAGCAGGGCGACCATTTCCTGTTCGGCGGGCGCATCCTGGAGTTTGTGCGGGTCCATGAAATGACCGCGTATGTGAAGCGCGCCAGCGGCAGCAAGGGGGCGGTGCCGCGCTGGCAGGGCGGCAAGATGCCGCTGTCGTCGGAGCTGGCGCACGCGGCGCTGGAACAGTTGCGCCTGGCCGCGCTGGGCCGCTACGACGGCCCGGAAATGCTGGCCCTGAAGCCGCTGCTGGAGATCCAGCAGCGCTGGTCGGCGCTGCCGTCGGCCGACACGCTGCTAGTCGAAAGCCTGGCCAGCCGCGAGGGCCGGCATCTGTTCCTGTTCCCGTTCGCCGGGCGCGCCGTGCACATCGGGCTGGCCGCGCTGTTGGCCTACCGCATCGGCCGGCTGCAAGCGGCGACGTTTTCGATTGCCGTCAACGATTACGGTTTCGAGCTGCTGGGGCCGGAATCGCTGGACGTGGCGGCGCTGTTCCAGGGCGCCGATGGCGGCGCGGCCCTGTTCAGCGCCGACGCCCTGCTGGAGGACGTGCTGGCCAGCCTGAACGCGACCGAGCTGTCGCAGCGGCGTTTTCGCGAAATCGCCCGCATTGCCGGGCTGGTGTTCCAAGGCTATCCGGGGCAGCCGAAGAGCGCGCGCCAGTTGCAGGCGTCGTCGTCGCTGTTCTTCGAGGTGTTTCGCAAGCACGACGCCGGCAATCTGCTGCTCACGCAGGCCCAGCGCGAAGTGCTGGAGCAGGAGCTGGAGCTGACGCGCCTGCGCGCCACCCTGTTGGAGTTGCAGGGGCGCCGCATCGCTTTCAAGCCAACCAAGCGCGCCACGCCGTTCGGCTTTGGCCTGATGGTCGAGCGTTTCCGAGAAAAACTGACAACCGAAAAACTCGCCGACCGCATCGGCCGCCTGCTGCGCGAGCTGGAGAAGGCCGCCGCATGACGGCGTACGCGCTCAGCCTGGCCGGCGAGTCCGTGCTGTTATTGCCGCAGAAGGCGCTGTACTGGCCGCGCCGCAAGACGCTGCTCGTCGCCGACATCCATTTCGGCAAGGCCAGCGCCTTCCGCGCGCAGGGCGTGCCGGTGCCGCGCGGCACCACCTCGGCCAATCTGGCGGCGCTCGACGAACTGCTCGCCCTGCACCCGGTGGAACGGATTGTCTTCCTGGGCGACTTCCTGCACGCCCGCGCCGCCCACGCGCCGGCCACGCTGGCGGCCATGCTGGCCTGGCGCGGGCGCCATCGAAAGCTGGCGCTGACGCTGGTGCGCGGCAACCACGACCGGCACGCCGGCGATCCGTCGGCCCTGCTGGGCATCGAAATGGTCGACGAGCCGTGGCAGCTCGGGCCGTTTTCGCTGTGCCACCATCCGGACCTGGCGGCGCCCGGCTACGTGCTGGCCGGGCACGTGCACCCGGTGTTCCGGCTGGCGGCGGGCCGCGACGCGCTGCGCTTGCCGTGTTTTCTGGTCGGCGCGGCGCGCGCGGTGTTGCCGTCGTTCGGCGCGTTCACCGGCGGCTTCGCGGTCGCGCCAGCGGCCGGCGAGCGGTTGTTCCTGGTCGCCGGCGAGGCGGTGCTGGCGCTGCCCGGGCGGGGTTGAGACAGGTCAACGGGGTGCAAGACTGGTCCTACAGGCGTGCGTGTTTTTCTCCTATTTTGGAACGCAGGCGCGCGCACTACCATGAACTTTCCCTTAGCGGGACGCCAAGATGATTGGGCGATCTCAATCCGTTACAAATGGAGATAATCATGGCCACATCCAGCAACGATAATAAACAAGGCAGCAAACAAGACAAGAGCGGCGACAGCAAGCAAAGCGACACCAGCAAGCGCGGTTTCGCGTCGATGGACCCCGAGCTGCAACGGGAGATCGCCAGCGAAGGCGGGCGCGCCGCCCATGAGAAGGGTACCGCTCATGAGTTCACCTCGGAAGAGGCGCGCCGGGCAGGCAGCCAAAGCCACAAGAACGACGGCAGCCGCCAAAGCGCGGCCAGCGGCAGCGGTTCGCGCGACACGGCGCGCGCCGACCAGGATCAGGATCAGGAGGAAAAGGGCGGCGGCGCAAGCGCTAGCCGTCAAAGCAAGGACAGCGAAAGCGGCAGCCGTCAAAGCAAGGATAGCGAAAGCGGCAGCCGCCAAGGTCAGAAGGGTGGCTCGTCCGGCGGCTCGGGTTCGCGCTGAGCCCAGTAGCCGAATGTGCTCTCCTTGAAGACCGCAGGCGGGACTTGCGGGGCCTAAGGTGCAAGCGAGAAACATTCGTTTCCCGCTTGCACTTGCGTAGGATAAATCTTGCGATCGTGGCCGTTTTAGTCCTATACAGGAAGGGAAGGCGTGGACTAATATGAGTTCAGGCAAGCTTTTGCTTCGCTTCCATTGTGCGTATCGAGACCATCAAGGAGAGTGTCATGAACTCATCTAACCAAGGTAACAGCCAAGGTAATAGCCAAGAAAGCCAACAAGGATCGTCCTCCGGCGCCCAGCAGCGCGCCGAACGAGAGGACCCGAATTTCATACTGGTCGACTTTGACGAAGGTTTCGACATTGGCGACGAGCAATTCATCCTCGGCGAAGTGCGGCGCGCCGACCGCGCCCGCAACCGCCAGAGCGCGGAAGAGCAGCAGCAAGGCGGCCAGGAAAAGGTTGAGTAAGGGCTTCAGCCAGGTCCTTGAAGCAAGGGCCTAACTCCGGGGTCGGACCTGTCTGACCCCGGCTTTTCGCGGGTGCTTTTTTGCCGGGCGACTGCGGCCCGCATATTCCCCTCCAGTCGCCTTAGCGCGGCGCGTTGACGTCGATCTTGGCGTGTTCGCCCATGCCCTGCGGCCGCTCGCCGGTCACCGCGGCCTTCGCCATCGCGTACAACTGGGCCATTTTGCTCAAATGGGAATCCCAGTATTCGGCCGTTTCGATGCTGACCTTGATCAAGGCCAGATGCGGGTCGTCCAATCCCTCCGGAAACCAGGCTTTGACGATGGGATTCCACATTTCCCCGGCTTTTGCCCGGTCTTTCAGCAATTCGGCGTGGCCCGACACCGATACGTACAGGCTTTCCTTAATGTCGCTGAAACTGACGTTCACCTGCGGATTGGCCTGCAGTTCGTGGGTGAACGGCGACTTGTCCGAGGTAAAGAACCAGATCTGCCCTTGGCCGTCGATCTGCTGCTGCGTCATCGGCCGGCTGGTCAGCCGCCCCGCGACGTTGCTCGTCGTGAGCATGCCAAATTCCACGTGCTTGATTTTCGCCTTGATGGCGTCGAGTTGGTCTTGTGCGAATTGCGTCATGTTATCTCCTTAAAATCGGGCGTGTCGGTTTGTCCTGAACATAACAATAAGCGCTTGCCCCGCGCGACTCTGTTCGACAACGTACGCTGGCCGCCTATCCACGCGCGGCTGCATGAACCGGCCTATTTGTATCGGCATGTATCAGCCGGCACTTGGTAGTTGACTTTATAAATGATAATCATTATCATTTATATTTCTCGCCAGTCTTCTTGCCAGTCGTAGTCGTTGCTCCTTAGAATGGATCGGCCAGCCACGGTCGCAGGCTGAACAATTTTTTGATGAAGGATAGCAATGACGCATACCGCCTTAGGCGACTGCCTGTGAATCCGCAGGCGGGCAGTTCGAACCGCAACGCCGGCCGCGCCGTTTGGCTGAAGAATTTGCATCAGTGGCATTGGATCAGTTCGGCGTTATGCCTGCTGGGCATGCTGCTGTTTAGCGTCACCGGTATCACGCTCAACCACGCCTCGCAGATCGAGGCCAAGCCCGCCGTCACGCGCAAGAACGCGACGCTGCCGGGTCCGCTGCAAGCCGAGTTGCGCCAGTTCGCCGCCGGCCACGACGGCGCCAAGGAGCCCTTGCCGGCCGGCGCCGAACGCTGGTTGAGCGACACCTGGTCGCTCCAAGCCGGCGGCCGCGTCGCCGAGTGGTCGGTCGACGAGGTCTATCTGCCGTTGCCGAAGGCCGGCGGCGACGCCTGGGTGCGCATTGGCCTGGAGGACGGCGCCGCCGAGTACGAGCTGACCGACCGCGGCTGGATTTCCTGGTTGAACGACGTGCACAAGGGCCGCAACACCGGCACCGCCTGGAACTGGTTCATCGATATATTCGCCGGGGCTTGCCTGGTGTTTTGCCTGACCGGTTTGCTGATTCTGAAGTTCCACGCGGCCAACCGGCCGTTCACCTGGCCGATGGTGGGCCTGGGCATCGTGATTCCGTGCGTCATCGCTATTTTGTTTATCCACTAATGTAACCAATCAGTTTCGGCATTCTTCGATTCATTTTATTTTGACAGGCACACCATGAAATTACGCTATTCCATCGCGCTCAGCATTCCGCTGATGAGCGCCTCTGCGATGGCGGCCGATCTGGCCCTCAAGTTTGAAATTCCGCAACTGAACGTCGCTGAATACCACCGTCCCTACGTGGCGGTGTGGCTCGAGGGCGCCGATCAAAAAGTGCTGGCCAACCTGTCCGTGTTGTACGACGTCAAAAAGAAAGACAACGCCGGCACCAAGTGGTTGAAGGACATGCGCCAGTGGTGGCGCAAGAGCGGGCGCGACCTGGCCATGCCGATGGACGGCGTCAGCGGCGCCACGCGCGCGCCCGGCGAACACACATTGAGTTTCCCTGGCGCCAAGGCGGCGCTGGACAAGCTGCCGGCCGGCGATTACCAGGTGGTAATCGAGGCGACCCGCGAGGCCGGTGGCCGCGAACTGGTGCGCGTACCGTTCCAGTGGCCGCCGAAGTCGGCGCTGGCGCTACCCGCCAAAGGCAAGGAAGAACTCGGTGCCGTCGCTGTCCAACTCAAACCGTAAGACTGGAAAACCATGTTCATGAATATGAGTAAGCCGCTGGCGGCCCTGGCATTGGCCGGGCTGGCATTGAATGCGCAGGCGCACCGTCCCTGGATGGTGCCGTCGAGCTCCATGGTCGAGTCGAAAGATCCTTGGGTGACGGTCGACGCCGCCATTTCCGAAGACCTGTTCGACATCGACCACCAGGCGCTGAAGCTCGACGCGCTGGAAATCACCGGTCCTGACGGCGCCCGCGTGCAGCCGGAAAACAGTCTCACCGGCCGCCTGCGCAGTGTGTTCGACGTGAAAATGCTCAAGCCGGGTACCTATAAGGCCGCCATCGTTTCCCACAACATGATGGCCAGCTACAAGCTGAACGGCGAATCGAAGCGTTGGCGCGGTTCCGAAGAGGCGTTCGCCAAGGACATCCCGGCCGGCGCGCAGGACGTCAAGGCGACCCGCATGCTAAGCCGCCTGGAAACCTTCTTTAGCGCCAATAGTACCAACGACGCGGTCTTCAAGCCAAGCGGTGCCGGCCTTGAACTGGTGCCGTTGACCCATCCGAACGATATGCGCGCCGGTGAAAAAGCCAGTTGGCGTTTCCTGCTCGACGGCAAGCCGGCGGCCCACCAGGCCTTCAGTCTGGTGGCGGGCGGGGTGCGTTACCGCGGCGTGCTGGGCGAGATCCGTCTGAGCACCGACGCCAAGGGCGAGGTCACGTTTACGATCCCGGCCGCCGGCATGTATTTCCTGAGCAGCAGCTGGCCGGCCGCCGCGCCCGCCGTTGCCGACCAGCCCGCGGTGCAGCCGCCGCGTCGCGTCAGCTATTCCGCGACCGTCGAAGTGCTGCCCGAATAACCCTTTCTATAAAGACTGACGATGCGCCGGGTACTCCTGCCTCACCATTTTTCCGCGCACCCGGCGCCCGCCGGCGGCACCATCCGCGACTGTAGCGGCGCCAGCATGGGCACCACCTGGTCGGTGCGGCTGGTCGCGGCGGGCCGCTGCGAGCATCTGCAAGAGGGTTTGCAGCAGCAACTCGACGGCGTCGTCGCGCAGATGAGCCATTGGTACGACGACTCCAGCCTGTGCCGCTTCAACCGCGCCCCGGCCGGCACCTGGCACAGCCTGCCGGCCGGGTTTTTCGAGGTGCTGGCGTTTGCCTTGACGGTGTCGCGGCAGAGCGGCGGCGCCTACGATCCCTGCGCCGGGGCGCTGGTCAACCGCTGGGGCTTCGGCCCGACCGGACGTTTCGACCAGCCCGGCTTTGCCGCGCCGACGCCGGGCCAGGCCGCGGCGCTGTTGGCGCAACACCGCGCCCGCAGCGTCGAACTCGACCCGGTGTCGCGCCGCGCGCGCCAGCCCGGCGGCGCGCTGCTCGACCTGTCGGCGGTGGCCAAGGGTTATGCCGTCGACCTCCTGGCGGGTTATCTGGAGGGGCAGGGTGTGCGCCATTACCTGGTCGACGTCGGCGGCGAGTTGCGCGGCGCGGGCACCAAGCCCGACGGCCAACCGTGGTGGGTCGCGCTGGAGCAGGTTGACGGCGCCGATGAAGGCGCCGCCGGCGCTCCCGGCCAGATGGTGCTGGCCTTGCACGGCTTGGCGGTCGCCACCTCGGGCGACTACCGGCGCTTCTTCGAACAGGACGGGCGGCGTTTCCCCCATACCATCGACCCGCGCAGCGGCGCGCCGATCGCCAACCTGCTCGCTTCGGTCACGGTGGTGCATGCCGCGTGCATGGCGGCCGACGCCTGGTCGACCGCGCTCACCGTGCTTGGCCTCGATGCCGGCCTGGCGCTGGCCGAACGGCTGGGGCTGGCCGCGCGCTTCGTGCTGCGCGACGGCGCCGGCTTCAGCGAACGCCTGAGCAGCCACCTGCAAGGCATGCTCGACGCATGATGTTGACCTCCGATCCCACCCGGCTGGCGCTGCTGGCCGGTTTGACCCTGGGTTACGCGGCGGTGTGCCTGGCGCCGTATCTGCGCCAGCGCCGCAAGCGCCGCGCCGCACAGCGCGAACGCGCCGCGTTGGCGCAGGCGCCGGCCTGGATCGTCGCCTATGCCAGCCAGACCGGCAACGCCGAGGAGCTGGCCGGGCAAACCGCGCAGACGCTGCGCCTGGCCGGGCTGCCGGTGCGCCTGTGCGCGCTGGCCGAACTGGCCGGCGCCGACTTGCAGGGCGCCGAGCGCGTGTTGTTCCTGGTCAGCACTTACGGCGAGGGCGACGCGCCGGACAACGCCGCCGCCTTCCTCGATCGGGTAATGGGCGCGCCGCTGCCGCTGGCGCAGTTGCACTACGCCGTGCTGGCGCTGGGCGACAGCGCCTACGCCCGGTTTTGCGGCTTCGGCCGGGCGCTCGACCAGTGGCTGGCGGCGCAGGGCGCGGCGCGGCTGTTCGCGCGCGTCGAAGTGAACCGCGGCGAGGCCGCCGCCATCGAACCGTGGTTCCGCCAGCTGAGCCACCTGGCCGGTACCAGCGACGCGCCGGACTGGAGCGCGCCGGCCTTCGAACAGTGGCGCCTGGCCGAGCGGCGCCTGCTCAATCCGGGCAGCGCCGGCGCGCCGGTCTACCATATCGCGCTTGACCGCGGCGCCGGTGCGCTGCCGCAGTGGCATTCGGGCGACCTGGTGCAGGTGGCGGCGCCGGCCGACCCGGCCCGGCCGCGCGAATATTCGATCGCTTCGATCACCCAGGACGGCCGGGTGCATTTGCTGGTGCGCCTGCACGCGCATCCCGACGGCGGCCTGGGGCTGGCGTCGGGATGGCTGGCGGTACAGGCCGGCATTGGCGAGCCGGTCCAGCTGCGCCTGCGCCAGCACCGCCGTTTCCGCCTGGAAGACAACGCCGCGCGGCCCTTGATTTTGATCGGCAACGGCAGTGGCATCGCCGGCTTGCGCGGGCATTTGAAAAGCCGCGCGCTGGCCGGGCAGAAGCGCAACTGGCTGTTTTTCGGCGAGCGCAACGCCGCCCACGATTTCCATTACCGCGACGACATCGAGCAATGGCAGGCCAGCGGCGCGCTGGCGCGCCTGGACCTGGCGTTTTCGCGCGACCAGGCGCAGCGCTTGTATGTGCAGGACCGGCTGCTGGGCAACGCCGACGAGGTGGCGCAGTGGGTCGGGCAGGGCGCGGCGATTTATGTTTGCGGCAGCCTGAACGGCATGGCCGGCGGCGTCGACGCGGCGCTGCGGCAGATCCTGGGCCGCGCCGCGCTCGACGCGCTGGCCGCCGAGGGGCGCTACCGCCGCGATGTGTATTGACGTGCGCAGGGCGGTGGTTTTTTTAGGCGCCGCCGGCCCTTTGCCGCCGGCGGCCTTCCTTAGACCGCCGCTACCGGTTCGATGTCGCCGCTCACTTCCTGCAGCCCGCGCGCCAGGCTGGAGATGCTCGGATTGTCGATGAACACGCAGCGCTTGCCGGTGCGTTTGCAGTGGTCCTTGACGCGCCAGTAGGCGCTGTGGCTGATGCAGCCGGTCTGGCAAATCACCAGGTCGGCCGCCGCCAAGCTCGAATCGAGCATGTTGGCGTTGTCCTCCAGGCCGCCGTCGTGGTGCGCGAACTGCGCGCCAACCCGCTCGATCAGCGCGCGGTAGGTGGCGACATTGCCGCTGCGCCCGCCCACGCACAGTACGCTCCGGTCGACCAGGCGGATCGGCATCTTCATGCCGCGCGCCGGCTCCGGTTTGATGGGCGCCGGCGCTGGCGGGGCGTCCGGGGCGCGCGCCTGGGTCTGCTTCAAGTCGACGATCTGCATGCGCAAGTCGCGCTCGCGCCGGTCCATCTGCGCCAGCCGCTGCGCCAGCCGGGTGCGCGACGCCAGTCCCGGAATCGACTCCCGCAATTGCGCCAGTTGCGCGCGCAAGCCGTCGATCACGCTGTCCTTGCCGATCGCCTGCGCGCGCGCCTGCATCAGCAAACCGTCGGTGCGCTCCAGCTCGGTGCTTTTGTCGGCCAGCAGGGCCTGGCTGCGTTGTTGCAGCTTGGCCAGCTCGCGCGCCATGGCGGCGTTTTCCTCGACCAACTGGTTGAACTTGCCCATGTCGGCGCGCACGCACGCGCCGGCCTGGTGCTGGATCATGTGCAGGTCGCGGCACATGCGCTCCTCCAGCTCGGCGTCGCAGCGCGGGTGCGTCAAGCCGGCCCAAAAGGCGCCGGCGACGTCGCCGCCCGCCACCGCCGCCTGCCACAGCTGCGCCACCTGGTCGGCGCTCTTGGCGCCGCGGAAGCGCTGAA
The DNA here is from genome assembly GCF_046115965.1 of Janthinobacterium sp. CG_23.3. Taxonomy (NCBI): domain Bacteria; kingdom Pseudomonadati; phylum Pseudomonadota; class Betaproteobacteria; order Burkholderiales; family Oxalobacteraceae; genus Janthinobacterium; species Janthinobacterium sp. CG_23.3. Next base: position 25,788 of record NZ_JBJXIB010000013.1, read on the forward strand.
CCACGTGGGCGTAGCGCCGTTCGAGTTCCTTGTGCAAGGCTTCGGACAGGCGGTTGCGGCTGCCGCACTCGGTCACCGCGCCGACGTGTACCTCGTAGTCGTCGGCCAGTACGCGCCCGCCGGTCATCTTGCCCACCAGCTTGCGCAGGCCGCCCAGCGGCAGGCCGACCCCGACCAGCGGGCAGTGGCAGGTGTGCGAGAGTTCCCAGATGCGCCGCCGGCGCGACGTCAGCGCGGCGGGCGCGGCGTCGTCGCCGGCGCAATTGCTGATCACGGGCGGGTGCGTGGTCGCGGTGGCTTGGTCTTTGTCGCACATGGCGGCTATCCTGTCTGGCGTGAAGAGGTGGGCGGGCGCTGGGCCGGCGCGGCGGCCTTGGCGGCGCCCATGATGCGGCTGAGGAAGGAGCTTTTATGCGGCTGCGGCATGGCCCGCTCGACGACCGCGGCCCACTGTTCGGACAATTGCTGGCAGGTCGCCTGCAGCACCGGCCCGAGGTCGGGCAGGCCGGCCAGCGCCTTCAGGTGGCGTTCAATCACCGACGCCAGTTTCAGGCAGGCGCCGTTTTCGGCGCTGCGCGCGGTGTAGTGCGACATCAGGTGCAGCACGGCCGACAGCATCAGCTCGGGCTGGTGCGCCACATTGTTTTGGGACAGAAATATGGGGTCAATACGATCGATCGCCATCAAACGCTCCTGTTCGGGGGTGGTTTGGCTGGCTGCCGGCGTGTCGTGCGACCGCGCGGGATTGGCTGGCTGGGGTGGGCCGGCCGTTGGCCGGAAACTGCCTAGGCGGTGAGAATGAGCTTGTTCAATTGCGTCACGCGCAGGCGGTAGACCTTGCCGGCGTGCTCGATTTCGACTTCGCGGCGCTCCTCCAACAGCGCCGCGCTGGTAATGCGCCGCGCCGGCTGGGCCGGCTGCGCGCTCGACAGTGCCGCGGCTGGGTGGATAGAGGGGGTGGCGGTGGTGGATTTTTGGCTGTGCATGACTAACCTTCTTTATCTCAGTTGAGAATGATTCGTATTTGCATTATTGTTGAGCGTGGCTGAAAATGCAAGCTTTATTTGCTGCGGCAAGCGGTATAGGCAAGCCGCATTTGCGCGCCTATGTACGCCAGCGTACAGATTGCCCGGCGGCGAACGGATTAAGCTGGCTTTATTGACGGGTGGCAAGCACCGCCCGCTACCGTGCGTCCAGGCGCCCAACGATCCAAGGAGAACATCATCAAAACCCTTCCAAACTATTCGCGCACCCTGTGCGCCGTGCATTTCGCCATGTTGCCGCTGTTTGCCGTGGCGCTGAGCGCGCTGCCGCAACAGGCCCAAGCCCAGGCCCAGGCCCAGCAGTCGAGCCAGTACGACACGGCGGCGCCGCGCATCGAAGGCTTCAACGTCGACGAAGTGCGGCGTCTGGAACCGGGCGTCGAACTGAACTTCAGCCTGTACGGCACGCCGGGCGGCAGCGCCACCATCCGTATCGACGGCGCCCGCCGCAACCTGGTGCTTAACGAGGTGGACGCCGGCCTGTACGAAGGCACCTACACGCTCGGCAGACGCGATAGCATCGAGGCGCGCAGCCCCGTGACGGCGAATTTGCGCGTAGGCAACCTGGTCACCAGCGCCGTCCTCAGTGAGTCCTTGCTGAAGGGCGTGGGCCGCCACGGCGCCCGCCAGGACGCCATCGCCGACCTGAAAATCGAGCGCTTCGAGGTCCTGCCAAGCGACGACCTGCTTCCCGGCAGCGACTTGCAATTCACCGTGCGCGGCACGCCCGGCGCCAAGGCCGACATGACCATCGTCGGCACCAAGGGGGTGTTTTTCCTGCCCGAGGTGCGCGCCGGTGAATACGTCGGCACTTACACCATCAAGCGCCGCGACAACATCACGCCGGCCAGCGCGGTGGTGGCCAATTTGCGCCAGGGCCAGCGCGTCACCAGCGCCACGCTCAGGCAGCCGATGCTGGCCGCCCGCGCGGCGCCGCCGGTGCCACGGCCGGCGCCGGTGGTGTGCGCCAACTGCGCGACGGTCGAAGCGGTCAATGTGATCGAGGTGAACGGCGACGGCAGCTATCTGGGCACCATCGGCGGCGGTGTCGTCGGCGCCTTGCTCGGCAGCCAGGTCGGCGACGGCCGCGGCCGCACCGCGGCGCAAATCGCCGGCGCGCTGGGCGGCGCCTACGCCGGCCGTAACATCGAGCGCAATGTACGCAAGACCCAGCACTACGAGGTGGTGGTGCGGTTTGCCAACGGCGGCGCCCAGACGGTGGCGTTTGAAAACGATCCGTCTTACCGCGTCGGCGACAAGGTCCGGGTTGTCAACGGCACCCTGGCGCGCGAGCAGTAAAGCGGTCGCTGAAGCGCCCGGCGGGACAGTACGAAAAAAGGCCCGGTTGCAGCTTGCGCTGGCCGGGCCGAAGCTGGGGGTAAAACCGGTTCACATCAACTCACGCTGACACTTGATTACTGATCGACGCTGGCGTGCGCAACGGCGGCCAATTAAATGGTCGCCAACAATTGCACGGGGGCGGCCGGTTCGGCGCCGGCGCGCAGTTTCGCGGCCGCCAGTTGCTTGGCGCGCGAACGCGACGGCGGCAGGCGGCGCAGCGTTTTCAGCGCGTCGGGGTCCTTGATACCGATGGTGCGCTGGTCGACGCTGATCAGGCCGATTTCATTGAAGGCCGACAGCGTGCGGCTGACCGTTTCCAGGGTCAAGCCCAGGTAGCTGCCGATTTCGTGGCGCGTCATGCGCAGGTTGAACAACTTGCTCGAGTAGCCCATCTGGGCGAAGCGGTCGGCCAGCGACACCAGGAAGCGCGCCACCCGCGCCTCGGCGCTGAGGGCGCCGAGCATGCCGATCATCGCTTGTTCGCGCACCAGTTCGCGGCTCATCACGCCGTACATGACATTTTCCAGCTCGATATGGATGCGCCCCAGCGCCGTCAGTTTTTTGAACGGCAGCAGGATCAGGTCGCAGTCCGACAAGGCCACCGCCTCCGACGAATAATGCTTGGAATGGATGCCGTCGACGCCGAGCATGTCGCCCTTCATCGGGAAGCTCAGCACCTGCTCGTTGCCGAATTCGTCGATCAGCACGGTTTTCAGGAAACCCGAGTTGACGATGTAGAGCGTGTCGAAGGGCTGGCCGATGGTGTGGACGCGCTGGCCGGTCTTGAACTGCACGTGCTGGAACAGCAGCTCGTCGGCGGCGATCGAGCAGGCGGTTGAAATATGCAGCAAATCACAGACTTCCTTCAAATTCGACCACAGCCGCCCTTGGCGCTGGCGGCCCGCTTCCATCGACGAAGACTGCGCGGCCGACGACGAAGCGGGACGGATTTCAGACGTTTGCGTTGACAGCATGCTCATCTCCTGTTGACAGGTACATCAAATTTCAAATATCGGATTAGGGAAGCGCTCGCCTCGCTGAGCGTCCCGCTCCGACCGGTGCGGCGCGCCGTCTCCAAGTACGGCGGCGCCTGTCGATCAGAACCTGGACCACTCGTCAAGGTTCAGGGCGGCCCCAAACGGGATCGAGCGGCAGCGGCAGCGGGTCGGGCGGCGCGTCGCCTGGGCACAAACACCGTACAGACCACGTTGCGGCTCAATCCGCTGACGGCCTGTCGGGTAGGGGAGTAACCGGCCAGCAACTTGATTCGCTGATTTCAGTATGCCAACTAGGGTGCTTGATTGATATCAGCAGGCGCTGAATATGGCGGTAGGAGGTGGCGCGCTCGCTGTAGGATTGTTCCTACTGCGAACTGGCCGGGCGACCGCGTGGGTCAGGTTTTGAAAGGCGACAGCAGACGGTGGGCAACGGCGTACTGGACCATCTCGGACAGGGAACTCATGCCCATTTTTTGCATGATGCGGGTCTTGTGCGTGCTCACCGTTTTCACGCTCAGGTGCAAGTTGTTGGCGATCTCGGTGATCGACTTGCCGGCCACCAGCAGGGAAAAGACCTCGAATTCCCGGTCCGACAACTGTTTGTGCAGCAAGCTCTCATTCGGCATCATGATGTTGAGCACCAGTTGCTCCGCCACCTCGGCGCTGATGTAGGGCTGCCCCGAGGCGACCTTGCGGATCGCCCCGACCAGCTGGGTGCCGGCGCTCTCCTTGGTCAGGTAGCCCTGTGCGCCGGCGCGGATCGCCCGCACCGCGTACTGCTCCTCCTCGTGCATGGTGAGAATGAGGATGGCCAGCTTGGGCGCCTCGCTTTTGATCTGGCGGATCAGGTCGACGCCGCTGCGCCCCGGCATCGACAGGTCGAGCAGCAGCAGGTCGAAGCCGCCCTGGCGCACGTGGCCAAGGACTTCGAAACCGTCGATCGCTTCGCCAACGATATCAATGTCGGGCGCGCCGTCGAGTATGCGTTTCAAACCCTCACGCATGATGGTGTGGTCGTCGGCAATGACAATTCGTATCATAGGGAAATGGTTAGGTGCCCGGCCGGCATTGCTGGCCGCTGCAAGAGGTTAAACTGAAATAAGGAGGCGAATATACTATAGTTTTTAGTTAGTTTGCTATTTCCTTAAGTGATGCCGCGAATAACGCCGGCGCATACCGGCGCCGCGCGTTCAGGTCGACGGTTCCTTGATCAGGCGGTGTACCAGCACCGGCAGCGTGGTATGCGACAGCACCTTGTTGGTGACGCTGCCGAGCAACAATTGTCCCCAGCCGCTGCGCCCGTGCGAGCCCATGAAAATCAGGTCGCAGTCGCACTGCTTGGCCACGTCGACGATTTTCAGCGCCGCGCTGTCGGAAAACGCCGTCAGGCCGGCGCTTTTCAGGCCGCGTTTGGCGGCCGCGTCGTGGATGGGCTGCAAGTGCTCGGCGCCGGCCTTGCTCATGGCGGCGCGGTATTCCTCTTCGCTCGGATAGCTCGGCGGAATGATCTCGATGTATACCGGGTATTGGTATTCCGGCGCCACGTACAGCGCCAGGATGTCGGCGTGCATTTGCTCGGCGAACGCGACGCCGGCGCAGGCCGTCATGTTCGAGACGGCGGAGCCGTCGGTCGCAATCAGAATTTTCTTATACATGGCCATCTCCTTGATCAGCTTGACCGCGGCCGCAGGCGGCGCGGCCTGTCTTCATTGTAGACGCGAATGCGATCATTGTCCGACCGCAAAGACTTGATATTTATCAATGCTATCGACGCTTTTTCGCCAGCCGTGCCGGTCAGGCCACGCTTTGCGCCGCCGCGGGGCGTTTTGGCGGCGCTTTTTACAAAAAGGCGGGCATTTGTTGCCCGGTGCGTGTTTTGCTTCTCTATCCGATGTTAGTATTTCAAAATGCAACTGCTGACGGGCGATTCCGTCGCGCCGAGGTCCTTGCGCTGGCGCGCGGCGGCCGAAACAGCGGATTCACATTGAACAAGCAGCCAGCGCCCTGCTACACTCGCGTAAACGCTGTTATATTGCCGGAAGTCATCTTAATCGGAAGAATTCCAGGTATAAGTCTGTGATACGCAACGTGTAGGCGACACATTTTTACAAATTATGGAGAAGCAGGGACTATGACCAACGCCGCTGATGATTTCGACGCACTATTCGATGAAGTGTCCGCGCAAACCACTGCGCCGAAACCTGCTCCAACCCCCACACCAGCCCCCGCCGCGTCCGCCGACGACGATTTCGATGCCCTGTTCGACTCGGTAGCGGCGAGCGTGCCGGCGCCCGCCGCGGCCGCGGCCGTGGCGCCGGCGTCCGTCGCCGCCGCGGCGGAAGCGCCGGCTGGCGCCGATGACGCCGCCGACAAACCGATGTTCGAGCGCCTCGGCGGCATCGTCCGCCTGTTGCACGATTCGCTGCGCGAGCTTGGCTACGACAAGGCCCTGACCGAGGCCTCGTCGCAGATCGTCGACGCCCAGGACCGCCTGGAATACGTCGCCAGCCTTACCGAGCAGGCCGCCAACAAGGTCCTCAACACCCTCGACGACGGCATGCCGGCGCAGGACGCGCTGTCGAAAAAGGCCAAGGACATGGACGGGCGCTGGACCGCGCTGTTCGCCGGCAAGCTCAGCCTGGATGAATTCAAGACCCTGGCCGGCGACTCGAAACAGTTTGCCCAAACCGTGACCGAGGCCACCGAGGCGGAAAAGGCGCGCTTGCTGGAAATCATGATGGCGCAGGACTTCCAGGACATCACCGGGCAGTTGATCAAGAAGGTCGTGATGATCACCAAGACGGTGGAGCACGAACTGGCAGAGTTGTTGCGCGACAACGCGCCGCCGGCCATGCGTGAGAAACTGGCGCACAAGCCGGTGGTGTTGATGCAGGGTCCATCGGTGCCGTCGGCGGCGCTGGACCAAGACAATGTCGATGATCTTCTTGCTGACCTGGGATTCTAATGGACGATATGCTCAAGGATTTTGTCGTTGAAGCGATGGATCTTGCGGTTAACGTTGAAGAGCATTTACTGTGCCTTGAGCGCGACCCCGACAACAAGGAAACGTTGAACGCGGTGTTTCGCTCCTTCCATACCATTAAGGGCGGCGCCGGCTTCATGAACCTGCCGGCGCTGGTGGCGGCCTGCCACCTGACCGAAAACCTGTTCGACGCGCTGCGCACCGGCGCCGCGCCGGTGACGCCGATCGCCATCGAGGCGGCGTTGCAGGCGTCCGGCTTTGTTGCCGACCAGCTCACCGAGCTGGCCAACGGCAACGCGCCGGAGAGTCTGCCGGCGATGCCGGCCGAACTCGAACTGATCCTGACCAACGCCATTGAAGGCAAGGCGATGGCGCCCAAGGCGGCCGCGGCCGCTCCGGCCGCCGCGCCCGCGCCCGCGCCCGTCGCCGCCGCCGCGCCGGTGCCGGTTGGCGCCGACGGCCTGGACTGGGAAGCGATGTATGTCGCGGTGATCCCCGAAGGCAGTTACGTGCCGGCCGTCGCGGCGGCAGCCGCAGCGGCGCCGGCCGCCAGCGCCGCCGTCGCCGAGCCGGTGGCCGCCGCGCCCGCGGCGGCGGCAGCGGCCCCGGCCGCCAAAGCCGGCGGCAAGAACTGGGACGGTGTCGACCTCCGCGAGGAACGCGCCGAGGTGCGCACCGCCGCGCCGGTCAAGGAAGACAGCATCCGCGTCGACGCCGTCAAGCTCGACGCCCTGCTGGAAGTGGCCGGCGAGTCGGTGCAGGCCGCCAACCAGGCCGCCGTGCTGCTCGAACGCCTGCTGCAATTCAAATTCGAAGGGCAGGCCGCGACGCTGATGGCAACGCTGGCCGAGACGCTGGAGCGGGCCTCGCGCTACTCCACCGAATTGCAACGCGCCACGCTGGCCACGCGCATGCAGCCGGTCGGGCGCCTGTTCCAGAAATTCCCGCGCCTGGTGCGCGAGTTGGCCAAGGACCTGGGCAAGGACGTCGAACTGACCATCGAGGGCGCCGAAACCGAAGTCGACCGCGTTGTCGTCGACAGCCTGTACGACCCGCTGGTGCACATGTTGCGCAACGCGCTGGACCATGGCGTCGAGACGCCGGAAGAACGCGCCGCCGCCGGCAAGCCGGTCAAGTCCTACATCTCGCTCAAGGCCTGGCAGGAAGCCAACAGCGTGATGATCGTGCTGCAGGACGACGGCAAGGGCATGGACCCGGCCAAGCTGCGCAAGAAAGCCACCGAGAAGGGCCTGATCAGCGAATCGGCCCAGTTGTCCAACGACGAATCGTTCCAGCTGGTGTTCCTGCCGGGCTTCTCGACCAAGGACGTCGCCTCCAGCGTCTCCGGTCGCGGGGTCGGCATGGACGTGGTGAAAACCGCGGTCGAGAAGAACCGCGGCGCGATCCACATCGACTCGGCGCTCGGCGTCGGCACCAAGTTCTCGATCCGCCTGCCGATCGAGCTGTCGATCGTGCCGACGATGCTGGTATCGACCTCGGGCGCCGCGCTGGCGCTGCCGATGGCGGTGGTGCAACGGGTCGTCGAATTGCCGGAAACCTTCATGGAAGTGGGCGGTTTCCCGGTGCTCAAGGACCAGGGCCGGCCGCTGCCGGTGCGCTCGCTGGCCGGCGCGCTGGGCTACGAGTTGTGCAGCGAACGGGTGGGCATTGTTGTGGCGGCGCCACAACCGTACATTCTCGCGGTCGAGGCCGTCGACGGCACCGCCGACCTGGTCATCAAGCCGATGACCGCGATCGCGGTCGAGGGCATTACCGGCACCGCCCGCTCGGCCGAGGGCGAGTTGGTCCTAGTGGTCGGACTATCGTTTCTGATGGACGGGTGCAGGGGAAGTGTACGTATGGCGGCCTAGACCGGACCGCCGCAACAGACACAGTGCCTGCCTCACCCGCGGGCATTTTTTTTGGGCCGTCCCGCCGCGGGACGGCTCGACTCACTTGGCAATGTTTGTCATGGATTGTGTATCGAAACCGAATTTCGTATCGCCATACCGGGCCGCGGCCCGGCCCCGGTTTTGCATTGCACAAAATATGGCATAATCATTGTGGATTACTCACTACAGGCTGTGGCTACGCCGCATAAATCATAATGAAGACGCTTTACGACAAACTTTGGGAATCCCACGTTGTGCGGGCCGAGGATGACGGCACGACAATTCTGTACATCGACCGGCACCTGGTGCACGAGGTCACCAGCCCGCAAGCGTTCGACGGCTTGCGTGCGGCCGGACGGCAACCGTGGCGCGTCTCGGCCAACCTGGCCGTGGCCGACCACAACGTGCCGACCACCGGCCGCGCCGGCGGCATCGCCGACCCGGTCTCGCGGCTGCAGGTCGAGACGCTCGACGCCAACGCCAAGCGCTACGGGCTGACCTATTTCAACATGAACGACAAGCGCCAGGGCATCGTCCACGTGATCGGGCCGGAGCAGGGCGCGACCCTGCCGGGCATGACGGTGGTCTGCGGCGACTCGCACACGTCGACCCACGGCGCCTTCGGCTGCCTGGCGCACGGCATCGGCACCTCCGAGGTCGAGCACGTGCTGGCCACGCAGACGCTGCTGGCGAAGAAATCCAAGGCGATGCTGGTGCAGGTCGACGGCGCGTTGCCGGCCGGCGTCACCGCCAAGGACGTCGTGCTGGCCATCATCGGCAAGATCGGCACCGCCGGCGGCACCGGCTACGCGATGGAGTTCGGCGGCTCGACCATCCGCGCGTTGTCAATGGAAGGTCGCATGACGGTTTGCAACATGGCGATCGAGGCGGGCGCGCGCGCCGGCATGGTCGGCGTCGACGACACCACTATCCACTACGTCAAGGGCCGGCCGCTGTCGCCGGTCGGACCGCACTGGGACCGCGCGGTCGACTACTGGCGCACCTTGCACTCGGACGCCGGCGCCCGCTTCGACCTGGTGGTCACGCTCAACGCCGCCGACATCAAGCCGCAGGTCAGCTGGGGCACCTCGCCCGAGATGGTGGTGGCGGTCGACGGCCGCGTGCCGGACCCGGAACTGGAAAAAGATCCGGTGCGCCGCGACGCGATGGAAAAGGCGCTGCTGTATATGGCTTTGCAGCCAAACATGGCGATCGAGGACATCCGCATCGACAAGGTCTTCATCGGCTCCTGCACCAATTCGCGCATCGAAGATTTACGCGCCGCCGCCGCCGTGGTGCGCGGCAAGTACCGCGCCTCCAACGTCGCGCTGGCGATGGTGGTGCCGGGTTCCGGGCTGGTCAAGGACCAGGCCGAGCGCGAGGGCCTGGACCAGATCTTCAAGGACGCCGGCTTCGAATGGCGCGACCCGGGCTGCTCGATGTGCCTGGCGATGAACGCCGACCGGCTGGAGCCGGGCGAGCGCTGCGCCTCGACCTCGAACCGCAATTTCGAGGGACGGCAAGGGCAGGGCGGACGCACCCATCTGGTGTCGCCGGCGATGGCGGCCGCGGCCGGTATCGCCGGGCATTTCGTCGACGTGCGCAAGCTGCGATGACGGCGGCCGCGCTGGTCGCGGCGGCCGCTTATACCAAGATCACCCTCAAGCGAGAATAAGATGAAGAAACTCATTGCGCTATGCGTTACCGCCCTTATTTTGACCGGTTGTAATACCATGTCGGGCTTCGGTAAAGACGTTCAAAAGGTCGGGCAAGCCGTTGAAGGCGCCGGCAAAAAATAACACGCGATGCGGCGGGCCTGACGGTCCGCCCGTCAGCACACTGCAGAGCAACCATGGACAAATTTACGCAATACGAAGGGCTGGTGGCCCCGCTTGACCGCGCCAACGTCGACACCGACGCCATCATCCCGAAACAGTTCCTGAAGTCGATCCACCGCAGCGGCTTCGGCCCCAACCTGTTCGACGAGTGGCGCTACCTCGACCACGGCGAGCCGGGCCAGGACAACAGCCGCCGCCCGCTGAACCCGGAGTTCGTACTCAACGAGGCGCGCTACCAGGGCGCCTCGATCCTGCTCACGCGCAAGAACTTCGGTTGCGGCTCCTCGCGCGAACACGCGCCGTGGGCGCTCGACCAGTACGGTTTTCGCGCGATCATCGCGTCGAGCTTCGCCGATATCTTCTTCAACAATTGCTACAAGAGCGGCCTGCTGCCGATCGTCTTGCCGGAAGCGCAGATCGACCATCTGTTTAACGAAGTCAAAGCCTTCCCCGGCTACAAGCTGGTGGTGGACCTCGAACAGCAGTGCGTAAGGACCAGCAACGGCAGCGTCTCCTATCCGTTTCACATCGACGCCTTCCGCAAGTATTGCCTGATGAATGGACTGGACGATATCGGCCTGACGCTGCGCCACGCCGACGCCATCCATAGCTTCGAGGAGCGCCATCTGGCCAGTCAACCGTGGTTGGCGAACGTTATCTAACTTGATCGAATAATATGAAAATTGCAATCCTGCCTGGCGACGGCATCGGCCCGGAAATCATCGAGCAAGCCGTCAAGGTCTTGAACGTGCTGGGCGAATCCTTCGAAATGGAAACGGCGCCGGTCGGCGGCGCCGGTTACGCGCAGCACGGCCACCCGTTGCCGGACGCGACCCTGGCGCTGGCCAAGGCCGCCGACGCGGTGCTGTTCGGCGCCGTCGGCGACTACCAGTACGACCAGCTGGAGCGTTCCCTGCGCCCGGAGCAGGCGATCCTCGGCCTGCGCAAGAACCTGGGCCTGTTCGCCAACTTGCGCCCGGCCATCCTGTACCCGGAACTGGCCAACGCCTCGACCTTGAAGCCTGAAATCGTTTCCGGGCTGGACATCCTGATCATCCGCGAACTGACCGGCGACATCTACTTCGGCCAGCCGCGCGGCGTGCGCGAATGCCCGGACGGCCCCTTCAAGGGCCAGCGCGAAGGCTACGACACGATGCGCTACGCCGAAGGCGAAATCCGCCGCATCGCCCACGTCGCCTTCCAAGCCGCGCAAAAGCGCGACAAGCGCCTGACCAGCGTCGACAAGGCCAACGTGCTGGAAACCTTCCAGTTCTGGAAGGACATCATGATCGACGTCGGCAAGGAATACCCGGACGTCGCGCTCGAGCACATGTACGTCGACAACGCGGCGATGCAACTGGTGCGCGCGCCGAAAAAATTCGACGTCATGGTGACCGGTAACATGTTCGGCGACATCCTGTCCGACTGCGCCGCGCAACTGACCGGCTCGATCGGCATGCTGCCGTCGGCCTCGCTCGACGCCAACAACAAGGGCTTGTACGAACCGTCGCACGGCTCGGCGCCGGACATCGCCGGCAAGGGCATCGCCAATCCGCTGGCGACCATCCTGTCGGCGGCGATGATGCTGCGCTTCACGCTGAACCGCAGCGAGCAGGCCGACCGCATCGACGCCGCCGTCAAGAAGGTGCTGGCGCAGGGCTTGCGCACCGGCGACATCTACGAAGCCGGCACCACCCGCGTCGGCACCGTCGACATGGGCGACGCCGTGGTCAAGGCGCTGGCGCAATAAAGAACATATGTGAAGCTACGGGCGTGCCCGTTTATTGTTGAGGAAAAGTGATGAAACTAGTTGGCTTGGTAGGTTGGCGCGGTATGGTGGGTTCGGTCCTGATGCAACGCATGCAGGAAGAGGGCGATTTCAACTTCATCGAGCCGGTGTTTTTCACCACCTCGAACCCGGGCGGCGCCGCGCCGGCGATGGCAAAGAACGAAACCACGCTGAAGGACGCCGGCAATATCGCCGAGCTGAGCAAGTGCGAGATCATCATCTCCTGCCAGGGCGGCGACTACACCGCCGAGGTGTTCCCGGCACTGCGCGCGGCCGGCTGGAACGGCTACTGGATAGACGCGGCCTCGACCTTGCGCATGGAAAAAGACGCGGTCATCGTGCTCGACCCGGTCAACCTGCACGTCATCAAGGACGCGCTGGGCAAGGGCGTCAAGAACTACATCGGCGGCAACTGCACGGTCTCTTGCATGATGATCGGCTTGAGCGGCCTGTTCCAACACGACCTGGTCGACTGGATGACCTCGATGACCTACCAGGCCGCTTCCGGCGGCGGCGCGCAGCACATGCGCGAACTGCTGACCCAGTTCGGCACCATCAACAGCTCGGTCAAGGCCTTGCTCGACAACCCGGCCTCGGCGATCCTGGAAATCGACCGCCAGGTGCTGGCGACCCAGCACGGCTACAGCGCCGATGAGATCAAGCAATTCGGCGCGCCGCTGGCCGGCAACCTGATCCCGTGGATCGACAAGGACCTGGGCAACGGCCAGTCGAAGGAAGAGTGGAAGGCCGGCGCGGAAACCAACAAGATCCTCGGCCGCGGCGCCGACTTCGGCAGCAAGGAAATCGCCGTCGACGGGTTGTGCGTGCGCATCGGCGCGATGCGCTGCCACTCGCAGGCCTTGACCATCAAGCTGAAAAAAGACGTGCCGCTCGACGAAATCAACGACATCATCGCCAGCAACAACGAATGGGTCAAACTGGTGCCGAACACCCGCGAAGCCTCGGTGCGCGACTTGTCGCCGGCGGCCGTCACCGGCGGCCTGACCATTCCGGTCGGGCGCGTGCGCAAGATGAGCATGGGCGGCGAATACCTGTCCGCGTTCACCGTCGGCGACCAATTGCTGTGGGGCGCGGCCGAGCCGCTGCGGCGCATGCTGCGCATCCTGCTGGACGCGTAAACCGGGCTTCAAAAAACCCCCGCGCCGCCGCCTGAAAACCGGGCCGGCGGCGTCAAACCGGGGTCGGACCCTGGCGCTCCGACCCCGGCCTTCGCCTCTGGCTTACAGGGCGAAAACGGCTATTTCAAGCCTAAAGTACCGCCGAAAATCAAACAACCCCTTCCGCAGGGGCGGAAAGCGTGCGCAAAGCTTGCACGCGCCAGTGCATGATGATATGTTGAGACCTCCGGGAAAGCACCTATTCTCCCCTGTCAACCATGATGCCGCCAAATATGCCTGTAAATACTCGCCCCAGGGTCGTTTCCTTCGCGCTGAAAACACTCACCAGTGCTGTCGCCTGTGCAGTTTTATTGTCTCCCGCGGTGCAAGCGGCCGGTCTCGGCAAGCTCACTGTTTTATCCTCGCTGGGCCAGCCCCTGCGGGCCGAAATCGAGCTCACTTCCGTGGCGGCCGACGAGGCGTCCGGGCTGGCTGCGAAGCTGGCCCCGGCCGAAGCCTTCCGCCTGGCCAACATCGATTTCAACCCGGCGTTGCTGTCGCTGCGCTTCGCCGTCGAGCAGCGCGGCGGGCGCCAGTTCATCCGCGTCAGCTCGTCGCAGCCGGTCAACGAACCGTTCGTCGACATGCTGCTCGAACTGAGCTGGAACGGCGGCCGCCTGGTGCGCGAATACACCTTCCTGCTCGACCCGGCCGACATGCGCCAGTCGCAGATGGCGCAGGTGGCCGCGCCAGTCGACCTGGCGACGCCGCGCGGCGCGCAGCAGCAGGCGCCAGCGCCGCAGCAGCAAGCGGCACAGCCAAGCCAGGCCGCACCGCCAAGCCAAGCGGCACAGCGGGCCCAGCAGGCGGAGCCGGCGGCCCCGGCCGCGCCGCGGGCCGAACGCGCGGCGCGCGCCGCGTCCCAGCCGGCGCCTGAAAAAGCGCAGAAGCGGGCCGACGAGCCGGACTACCGCGTCAAAACGGGCGACACCCTGAGCCGTATCGCCAAACAACTCAAGCCGACCAACGTGTCGCTCGACGTGATGCTGGTGGCGCTCTACCGCGCCAATCCGGAAGCGTTCAGCGGCAACAATATGAACCGCCTGCGCTCGGGCCGCATCCTGGCCGTGCCGGACGCCGACACCTTGCGCCACACCGGCGATGGCGAGGCGCGCGGCGTCATCGTCGCGCACGCGGCCGATTTTGCCGCCTACCGCAACAAGCTGGCCGGCCAGGTCGCCGCCGGCGCGCCGTCGAAGGACGCGGAAGCGGGCCAGAGCGCCGCCGGCAAGATCACCGCCAAGGTCGAGGAACGCGCCACCCCGGCCAACGAATCGAAAGACCAATTGAAACTGTCGAAGGCGGCCCCGGCCGCGTCGGCCGGCGGCGCCACCGCCGTCGCCGGCGTCGAAGACAAGATCGCCAAGGAAAAGCAGGTCGCCGAGGCGGCGGCCCGCGTCAAGGAACTGGAAAAGAACGTCAGCGACCTGGAAAAGTTGATGGCGGTAAAAAGCAAGGCGATGCAGGCCGCGGCCAGCGCGCCGGCCGTTGCCGTCGTGGTGCCGGACGCGCCCGTGGTGGGCGCGCCGGTCCCGGCGCCGAGCGCGGAGATGCCCAAGCAAAAGCCGGTGCCGCTGGTGAAGAAAGCCCCGCCGGCGCCGGCGCCGGAGCCGTCCATCGTCGACACGCTGATGGAGAACATCAGCTCGGTTGGCATCGCCCTGGCGGCGCTGCTGGCCGGCGTCGCCGCGCTGGTCATGTCGCGGCGCAAGAAAAAGGCGCCGCCCAAGGTCGAGCCGGGCGTGCTGGGCGACCCGGGCGAGCAAGCCCACTCGATCTTCGCCGAATCCGGCGGCCAGAGCGTGGACACCAACAACAGCGTGTTCAACTCCAATTTCGCGCCGTCGGCCAGCCAGCTCGACACCAACGAAGTCGACCCGGTCGCCGAAGCCGACGTCTACATCGCCTACGGCCGCGACGCCCAGGCCGAGGAAATTCTGAAGGAAGCGCTGCGCACCCATCCGGAGCGCCACCCGGTGCGCCTGAAGCTGCTTGAAATCTACGCCACCCGCAAGGACGCGCGTGCCTTTGAAATGCAGGCCGGCGAACTGTACGCGATGACCAAGGGGCAGGGCGAGGAATGGCGCCAGGCCGCCGGGCTGGGGCTGACCCTGGAGCCGAACAATCCGCTCTACAGCGACGGCGCCGCGCCGCCGGCCGACGTGTCGCCGGCAAAGCCGCAGGAACACGCCTTCGACGCCCACCTCGCGGCCGCCACCGCCACCGCCGCGACCGCCGGCGCGGCCGTGGCCGCCGCCGCGCTGGCCGAACCCGACTTCCAGCCGGATTTCGACCTGGACCAGGAATTGACCGCGCCGGCCGCGCGCGCCAGCGACTTCGGGCTGGACGCGGCGTCGCAGGAGACGGCGCTGCCGACGCCGGCCTCGGTCGCCGCCGACACCGGCCACTTCCTCGACTTCGACCTCGGCGGCTTGAGCTTCGAGCCGGTCTCGACGACGGCGCCGATCGCCATGCCCGGCCCGGACGCGACGCCGGCGCCGGCCGCCGACGCGTCGTTCGACATGGACTTCGACATGCCGTTCGACAAAGCCGAGGCCAGCGCCGAGCCGGCCCCCGCGCCCGACAACGGCATGGACTTCGGCCTGGACCTTGAGCCGGCGCGCACGGTGGACAGCGTTGCCGCGGCGCCCGCGCCGGACCCGCTGATGGATCTGGACCTGATGAATTTCGACCTGCCGGCGACGCCGGCGGCGGTGGCGGAGCCCTTGTCGAGCGAATCGATCGACGACTTCTTCGCCAAGCCGGCATCGCCGGTGACGCAAGAGGCGGCAACGGCGGCGCCGGAGTTCGACCTGTCGGGCATCGACCTCGACCTGGGCGCCGAGGCCAAATCGGCTGGCAGCGGCGTCGACGACCCGCTGTCGGCGGCGCACATGGAAATGGACACCAAGCTCGACCTTGCGATCGCCTACCAGGAAATCGGCGACAAGGAAGGCGCGCGCGAACTGATCGACGAAGTCATCAAGGGCGGCAGCGACGCCCAAGTGGCGAAGGCCAACTCGATGCGGCAACTGCTGGGGTAAGGCCGCGGCCCGGACTGTGTCGGCGCGGCAGTATAATGCGCTGACACAGACTTCACATTGGACAGCAATTGAAACGGATAGCACTCGGGGTCCAGTACGACGGCACGGCCTGGCACGGTTACCAGAAACAAGAAGACCGCCAGACGGTGCAAGACCAGCTTGAAATCGCGCTGGAAAAATTTGCCCGCGTACCGGTCGGCACCACCTGCGCCGGCCGCACCGACACCGGCGTGCACGCGCTGGAGCAAGTGGTACACTTCGATACCGACCTCGAACGCGACATCCACTCGTGGATCCGCGGCGTCAACACCTTCCTGCCGGCCTCGATCGCGGTGCGCTGGTCGCACGAAATCGACGCCAGCGTCGCCGCCGCCAACCCGGACGAGCAATTCCACGCCCGCTTCAGCGCGCGCTCGCGCACCTACCATTACGTGCTCTACAACAATCCCACCCGCTCGCCGCTGCTGGAAGGGCGCGCCGGCTGGGTCTTCCGCGCGCTCGACGTGGCGCCGATGCGCGAAGCGGTCAAACCGCTGATCGGCTGGCACGACTTCACCGCCTTCCGCGCGGCGCACTGCCAGGCCAAGTCGCCGGTCAAGCTGATGCATGAAATCGGCATCGAACGGCGCGGCGAACTGATCGTCTTCACCATCCGCGCCAACGCCTTCCTGCACCACATGGTGCGCAACCTGGTCGGCTCGCTGATCTACATCGGCCTGGGCAAACACCCGCCGCAATGGCTGGGCGAAGTGCTGGCGGGGCGCTGCCGCGCCGACGCCGCGCCGACCTTCATGCCGGACGGTTTGTATCTGGCGAAAATCGACTACGACCCCAAATGGTGCCTGCCGCAAGAAGCCGCCAGCCCCTTGCCCTGGTTCTAACAACAACCCTGGGGGCAGGTCCCGGAATGGCGGTGTTCTTGCCTTGAAAACCGCCATATTGAGACGTGACCCCGCAGTGTAGGGACGATCCCCTATTTGCAGGAGAGTGATGATGCAGAGAACGCGTATCAAGATTTGCGGCCTGACCCGCGCCGAGGACGTGGCGGCGGTGGTCGAGGCCGGCGCCGACGCGATCGGCTTGGTGTTTTATCCGAAGAGTCCGCGCTATGTGACGCCGCGCCGCGCCGCCGAGCTGATCGCCGCGCTGCCGCCCTTCGTCGGCGCCGTCGGCCTGTTCGTCAACGCCAGCGTCGACGAGTTGGCGATGGTGGCGCGCATCGCGCCGCTGGCGTTGTTGCAGTTCCACGGCGACGAATCGCCCGAGCACAGCGCCAGGCTGGCCGCCGCCGCGAATCGTCCCTTCATGCAGGTTTTTCGCGTCAAGCCCGACACGAGCGCCGCCGATTTGTTAGAATACGAGCAGCGCTACCGCGCCGCCAGCACCTTGTTTTCGGGCCTCTTGCTCGATACGTATGTCGATGCCTACGGCGGCGCAGGAAAGGTATTTGATTGGTCTCTCATTCCAAAAGAACTCGCGCCTCGGGTCGTTTTAAGTGGTGGCTTGAGCGTACAAAACGCGACTGACGCGGTGGTACGCGTACGCCCTTACGCAGTCGACGTCAGCAGTGGCGTCGAGGCGGACAAGGGTATCAAGGACGCGCGCAGGATCCGCGACTTCGTCCGGGCGATCCGTGCCGCCGATGCCATCATTGAAAGAGAAAAATCCCATGACAAGCCTGCCTGAATCCGGCCCAGCCGCCGCATTGTTCCACGCCACCGATTACCATTTGCCAAACGCCAAGGGCCATTTCGGCCCCTACGGCGGCGCCTTCGTCGCCGAAACCCTGAGCCACGCGCTGGCCGAGCTGAACGAGGCCTACGCGCGCTATAGCAACGACGCCGAATTCCTCAACGAATACCGCTACGAGCTGAAGCATTTCGTCGGCCGTCCGTCGCCGATCTACCACGCCAAGCGCTGGTCCGAGATGATGGGCGGCGCGCAGATTTATTTCAAGCGCGAGGATTTGAACCACACCGGCGCCCACAAGATCAACAACGTGATCGGCCAGGCCCTGTTGGCCAAGCGCATGGGCAAGCCGCGCATCATCGCCGAAACCGGCGCCGGCCAGCACGGCGTGGCCACGGCCACCATCTGCGCCCGCTTCGGCCTCGAATGCGTGGTGTACATGGGCAGCGAGGACGTCAAGCGCCAGGCCCAGAACGTTTACCGGATGAAGCTGCTGGGCGCCACCGTTGTACCGGTCGAGTCCGGTTCCAAGACGCTCAAGGACGCGCTCAACGAGGCCATGCGCGACTGGGTCACCAACATTGAAAACACCTTCTACATCATCGGCACCGTGGCCGGCCCGCATCCGTACCCGATGATGGTGCGCGATTTCCAGTCGGTCATCGGCGAGGAATGCCTGGTGCAAATGCCGGAAATGACCGGGCGCCAGCCCGACTACGTGCTCGCCTGCATCGGCGGCGGCTCCAACGCGATGGGTATTTTCTATCCCTACATCGACCGGCGCGACGTGCGCCTGGTCGGCGTCGAGGCGGCCGGCGAGGGGCTGCACACCGGCAAGCACGCGGCCTCGCTGACGGCCGGCTACCCGGGCGTGTTGCACGGCAACCGCACCTATTTGCTGCAGGACGAAAACGGCCAGATCATCGAGACCCATTCGGTCTCGGCCGGGCTGGACTATCCGGGCGTCGGCCCCGAGCACGCGTGGTTGAAGGATTCCGGGCGCGCGCAGTACGTCTCGATCACCGACGACGAGGCGCTGCAGGCTTTCCACGATTGTTGCCGCATAGAAGGCATCATTCCTGCGCTGGAGTCGTCGCACGCGCTGGCCTACGCGGCCCAGTTGGCGGCGACCCTGCCGAAGGAGCAGATCGTGCTGGCCAATTTGTCCGGCCGCGGCGACAAGGACATGCACACCGTGGCGGAGCGGATGGGGCTGAATTGGTAGGTCGGCTTAGCGTAGCGTAAGCCGCCAGCGGCGCCCGCAGCGGCGCCGGCCCGCCCCATTCCACACAATCATAGAAAGCCATCCATGTCCAGAATCACCGCCACATTCGCCGCGCTCGCGGCGCAGAAAAAAACCGCCCTGGTCACCTTCATCACCGCCGGCGACCCCGGCCCGGAATTGACGCTGCCGCTGATGCACGCGCTGGTCGAGGGCGGCGCCGACATCCTCGAACTGGGCGTGCCGTTTTCCGATCCGATGGCCGAAGGCCCGGTGATCCAGCGCGCCTGCGAGCGCGCGTTGAAGTTCAACATCGGCCTGAAGGACGTCTTCGAATACGTGCGCCGCTTCCGCGAAACCAACCAGAGCACCCCGGTGGTGCTGATGGGTTACGCCAATCCGCTCGAACGCATGGGCGCCGAGGCGTTTATCGCCGCCTCGAAGGCGGCCGGCGCCGACGGCGCCATCATCGTCGACTATCCGCCCGAGGAATGCGAGGAGTTCGCCGCGGCGATGCGCGCCAACGGCCTCGACATGATCTTCCTGCTGGCGCCGACCTCGACCGAGGAACGCATCGCCCAGGTCGCCAAGGTTGGCGGCGGCTTCAGCTATTACGTGTCGCTCAAGGGCGTCACCGGCGCCGGCAATATCGACACCGTCCAGGTGGCCGAGCGGCTGGCGGCGATCCGCCGGCACGTCAAGCTGCCGATCGGCGTCGGTTTCGGCATCCGCGACGCCGCCACGGCGAAGGCGGTGGCGGCGGTGGCCGACGCGGTCGTCATCGGCAGCCGCATCATCCAGGAAATCGAGAATGCGCCGCCGCAGGGAGCGCCCGCCGCCGTGCGCAGCTTCGTCGCCGGCATCCGCGAGGCGCTCGACGCCTGACGCCGCAACGCCGTTGCGGCGCAAAGCGACAGTAGATGAGGCCGGACGCCGCCGCCCACTTTGATAATTGTTTTGGGGCAAGTTCGACAGCCCGGCCCTAAACGGCTACACTACGGCCACTGAACGAAGCTATCACTGGTGAAGCAAGGATGGGACGGGGCCGCCGGCCCGTCGGGTCGGGCGCATAGCCCCGCCCCGGCGCGGCCGCCGGGCCCGTGCGCCGCTTGCCGGAGTAACCGTCTGCCCGACAGGGCCATAGGAGAGAATATGAGTTGGTTAGAAAAATTGCTGCCCCCGCGGATTCAACGTTCCGACGCCGCGGCGCGCAAAACCATGCCGGAAGGCCTGTGGGTCAAATGCCCGTCGTGCGAAGCCGTGCTGTACCGCACCGACCTGGAGTCGAACCTGCATGTTTGCCCGAAGTGCGACCACCACATGCGCATCCGCGCGCGCGCCCGCCTGGACGGCTTGCTCGACGCCGGCGGCCGCTATGAAATCGGCCAGGAAATCCTGCCGGTCGACACCCTCAAATTCAAAGACAGCAAAAAATACCCGGACCGCCTGAAGTCGGCCATGGAAGCGACCGGCGAGACCGACGCGATGGTGGTGCTGGGCGGCGCCATCATGAGCCTGCCGGTGGTGGTGGCGTGCTTTGAATTCGAATTCATGGGCGGCTCGATGGGCTCGGTCGTCGGCGAGCGCTTCGTGCGCGGCGCCCAGGTCGCGCTGGAGCAGAAGGTGCCGTTTATTTGCATCACCGCCACCGGCGGCGCGCGCATGCAGGAAGGCTTGCTGTCGCTGTTGCAGATGGCCAAGACCACCGCGATGCTGACCAAGCTGTCCGAGAAGAAGCTGCCGTTCATCAGCGTGCTGACCGATCCGACCATGGGCGGCGTGTCCGCCTCGTTCGCCTTCATGGGCGACGTCGTGATCGCCGAGCCGAAGGCGCTGATCGGCTTCGCCGGCCCGCGGGTGATTGAAAACACCGTGCGCGAAAAACTGCCGGAAGGCTTCCAGCGCGCCGAGTTCCTGGTCACCAAGGGCGCCGTCGACATGATCGTCGACCGGCGCAAGATGCGCGAAGAAATCGCCCGCCTGCTGGCCTTGCTGCAAAACCAGGCCGTCGAGGTCCTCGCTTAATTTGTTGTCGTTTTATTCGCGGCGCGCCAACGGGAAATTGTTCCGCCGGCGCGCCGCTTTCACGTAAAGCCCCGCCATGCCCAACCTCCCCACTACTCTGCCGGACTGGCTCGCCATGCTGGAAACCCGGCATTCCGAAACCCAGATCAACATGGGCCTGGACCGCGTGCAAGCGGTCAAGGCGCGCATGGCGCTGCGCTTCGACTGCCCGGTCATCATGGTCGCCGGCACCAACGGCAAGGGCTCCACCTGCGCCATGCTGGAGTCGGTGCTGCTGCGCGCCGGTTACAAGGTCGGCCTGTACATCAAGCCGCATTTCCTCGACTTCAACGAGCGCGCCCGCGTCAACGGCAACATGGCCGGCGACGCCGAGCTGGTGGCCAGCTTTGTGGCCGTCGAGGCGGTGCGCGGCGACACGCCGCTGACCTACTTCGAGTTCACCACGCTGGCGATCATGCACCTGCTGGCCGGCGCCGGGCTGGACGTGGCAATCCTCGAGGTCGGCCTGGGCGGGCGCCTGGACGCCGTCAACGTCATCGACGCCGACGTCGCCATCGTCACCAGCATCGACATCGACCACACCGACTACCTGGGCAGCACGCGCGAGGCGATCGGTTTCGAGAAGGCCGGCATTTTCCGCGCCGGCAAGGCCGCCATTTGCAGCGACCCGGTGCCGCCGCAGTCGCTGATCGAGCACGCCGGGGCGATCGGCGCCGACCTGTGGCTGATGGGCCGCGACTTCAACTATTCGGGCGACAAGCAGCAGTGGAACTACGGCGGGCGGGTGCAACGGCGCCACGCGCTGGCCTATCCGAGCCTGCGCGGCGCCAACCAGATCCTCAACGCCGCCGCCGTGCTGGCCGCGCTGGAGGTGCTCAAGCTGGACTTGCCGGTGGGCGCGCAGGAAGTGCGCACCGGCCTGGTGACGGTGGAACTGCCGGGCCGTTTCCAGGTGCTGCCGGGACGCCCGGCGGTGATCCTCGACGTCGCCCACAACCCGCACGCGGCCGCCGCGCTGAACCAGAACCTGGGCAATATGGGCTTCCATCCCTATACCTACGCGGTGTTCGGCTCGATGCTCGACAAGGACATCGACGGCGTGATGGCGGCGATGGGCGAGCACGTCGACCATTGGTGCGTCTGCGACCTGCCGTCGGCGCGCGCG
Source organism: Janthinobacterium sp. CG_23.3 (assembly GCF_046115965.1). NCBI lineage: Bacteria > Pseudomonadati > Pseudomonadota > Betaproteobacteria > Burkholderiales > Oxalobacteraceae > Janthinobacterium > Janthinobacterium sp. CG_23.3. The sequence continues at coordinate 47,995 of NZ_JBJXIB010000013.1, forward strand.
GCGACGGCCTCCGAGCTGGCGGCGAAGGCGCAATCGATGCTGGCCGGCAGGGACGATAGCGACGAGCGCAGCGTCACTATTTTCCCAGATCCAGCCCAGGCATATGCAAATGCGATGAGCCGGGCCGGCGAGAATGATAGAATTGTGGTCTTTGGCTCCTTCCTGACCGTCGCCGGCGTGATGGTGGCCCGAAAATCCTCACTTCACTGACCGTATTCCACCGAAAAATATCACGCATGGGCTTGTTCTCGAAATTTAGTAAAAACAAGCAAGATGGCGCTGGCGAAGACAGCGGCTTTTACACCGCCGACGACCAGGGCGCGACTGCGAAGGCGCGTTCCAAGCGCGCCAGCAACGCCGGCAACAGCGCCGGCGCCGGGCCGCGCCGCGGCGGCAAGGACGCCGCCGATCCGGTGCTGCCGGAGAAAAAACGCGCGCGCCGCCGTTTGGTCGGCGCCGTCGCGCTGGCGCTGGGGGTAGCGGTCGGCTTGCCGATGCTGCTCGATTCCGAACCGAAGCCGCTGGCCTCCGACATCGCGATCCAGATCCCGTCGAAGGACAAGCCGGCCGCGCAGCACGGCCCCGCCACGTCGGCGTCGGGTTCGGTGTCGTCGCGCGTGGCGGCCGGCGAGGCCCTCGACCAGTCCGAGGAAATCGTTGACGATGCCGCGGCGCCGGTGCCGGCGGCGCCTGTCAAGGTGGCGCCGACGCCAGTGGCGCCGCCGGTGCTCGCCGAAGTAAAGACTCACATTGAACCGAAGCCGGTGAAGCCGGAAGCGCCCAAAGTCGAGGCCAGGGTTGCGACCAAGCCGGACGCGCCGAAGGCCGAGGCCAGGGTCACGCCAAAGCCGGAGCCAAAGCCGGAACCGAAGCCGAAGCCCGACGCCAAGCCGCACGAGACCCGCCAGGCCGAGGCCAAGCCGGTCGAGCCCAAACCGGTCGAGCCGAAACCGGCCGCCAAGCCGGCCCAGCCGGCCGAAGACGCCACGCGCGCGCTGGCGATTTTGGAAGGCAAGCCGGCGGCCAAGCCACAGGAGGCCGGCTCCGGCAAGTTCGTGGTGCAGGTTGCCGCGCTGGCGACCCAGGACAAGGTCGACGAATTGCAGGGCAGGCTGAAGGAAGCGGGCATCCACTCCTACACGCAGAAGGTGCCGACCCCGACGGGCGAGCGCATCCGCGTGCGGGTGGGGCCGTTCGGCAGCAAGGAAGACGCCGAGAAGGCGCGCGCCAAGTTGAGCAAGCTGGGCCTGGGCGGCAGCCTGGTGCCGGCTTGACGCCAAAGATGGCGGCGAGCGGCCACCAAGGGCGGGCGGCGTGACGCTGTTCGACTACCTGGTCTTGTTCGTGCTGATCTGCTCGGTGGTCATCAGTACGCTGCGCGGCCTGGTCAAGGAAATGCTGTCGCTGGTGAGCTGGGTGGTCGCCTTCGTCGTCGCCAACGCCTATGGCGCGGCGCTGGCGGCGTTGTTGCCGGATGTTATACCCGGCCAGGTGATACGCCTGATGGTGGCGTTCGTGGTGTTGTTTATCGGCGTGCGCCTGTTGATGGGGCTGCTCGCCATGGCGGTGGACGCGCTGGTCACGGCAACCGGCCTGAGCCTGGCCGACCGCGGCCTCGGCGGCCTGTTCGGCCTGGCGCGCGGCCTAGTCATCGTGTTGGCCGCCGTTATCTTGTGCGGGATGACGTCGATCCCGCAGCAGGCTTTCTGGAAACACGCGCTGTTAAGTCCGCTGGCGGAAAGCGGGGCCCGCACCATCAAGCCCTTTCTGCCGGCCGCTTACGCGCAGTACGTGCAATTTTGAATTTTTTTAAAATCAGTAGCACCAGTTTAGGAGCACACCATGTGTGGCATCGTCGGCGTCGTTTCTCATCAACCTGTTAATCAAATGCTCTATGATGCCTTGCTGCTGTTGCAGCATCGCGGTCAGGACGCGGCAGGGATCGCGACCAATCACAGCAGTATGTTTTCCATGCACAAGGCCAACGGCCTGGTCCGTGACGTTTTCCGCACCCGCAACATGCGTTCGCTGCAAGGCAACTCGGGTATCGGCCACTGCCGCTATCCGACCGCCGGCTCGTCCAGCGAGGAGGAAGCGCAGCCGTTCTACGTCAACGCCCCGTTCGGCATCACGCTGGCGCACAATGGCAACCTGACCAACTGGGAACAACTCAAGACCGAGATGTTCAAGAACGACCGCCGCCACATCAACACCGACTCCGACTCGGAAGTGTTGCTCAACGTGCTGGCGCATGAAATCGACGAAGCCACCAGCGCGCTGACGCTCGACCCGGCCGCCGTCTTCAAGGCCGTCACCGTGCTGCACCGCCGCGTGCGCGGCGCCTACGCCGCCGTGGCGCAAATCGCCGGCCTGGGCCTGCTGGCCTTCCGCGACCCGTTCGGCATCCGTCCGCTGTGCATGGGCATCATCGAAAGCGACAAGGGCACCGAATACATGGTGGCCAGCGAATCGGTCGCGCTCGAAGGCATGGGCTTCCGCTTCGTGCGCGACATCGCGCCGGGCGAAGCGGTCTTCATCGACCTCGACGGCGTGCTGCACAGCCAGCAATGCGCCGACAACCCGAGCCTGAACCCCTGCGTCTTCGAATACGTCTACCTGGCCCGCCCGGACTCGATCATCGACGGCGCCTCGGTCTACGCGACGCGCCTGAAAATGGGCGAATACCTGGCCGAGAAGATCCGCAAGGAATTCCCGGAAGGCGAAATCGACGTCGTCATGCCGATTCCCGACTCGTCCCGTCCGGCCGCGATCCAACTGGCCCTGGCGCTGAACATCGAATACCGCGAAGGGTTCATCAAGAACCGTTACATCGGCCGCACTTTCCTGATGCCGGGCCAGGCCATGCGCAAGAAATCGGTGCGCCAGAAGCTCAACGCCATCGCCTCCGAGTTCAAGGACAAGGTCGTGCTGCTGGTCGACGATTCGATCGTGCGCGGCACCACCAGCCGTGAAATCGTGCAAATGGCGCGCGAAGCCGGCGCCAAGAAAGTCATCTTCGCCTCGGCCGCGCCGCCGGTGATCTTCCCGAACGTGTACGGCATCGACATGCCGACCCGCGACGAGCTGATCGCCTACGGCCGCACCACCGAGGAAGTGTGCCGCGAAATCACCGCCGACGCCCTGGTGTACCAGGACATCGACGCGCTCAAGCGCGCCATTTCGGACGTCAACCCGGCGCTGACGAACTTCGAAGCCTCGTGCTTCGACGGCGTCTACGTCACCGGCGACGTGTCGCAAGCCTATCTCGACCGTCTTGAGTACGCGCGCCACAATCCGAAGGCGGCGGCGGTGGAAGACACCCCGCGTTCGCAGCTGAACCTCAACCTCGCCACCACCGAAGGGTGATGACGCGCCCGGCTTGCGCCGGGCTTTTTTTTTGCCCGCGCGCGCGCGGCGGCGTTTCCGGAAAAACCATGAGCGACACAAAAAACTACGGCTTTACCACCACCATCCTGCACGGCGACCGCCAGAAGTCGATCGAACACGGCTCGCTGCACCGGCCGATCCACACCTCGGTGGCTTTCGGCTACGCCGACGCGCGCCAGCTCGCCTCGGTATTCCAGGGCAAGGAGCCGGGCTTCCGCTACGGCCGCCAGGGCAACCCGACCGTCTCGGCGCTGGAAGATAAAATCACCAAGATGGAAGACGGCGTCGCCAGCATCTGCTTCGCCACCGGCATGGGCGCCATCGGCGCCGTGTTTCAGGCGCTGTTGCGGGCCGGCGACCACGTGGTCTCGTCGTCCTTCCTGTTCGGCAACACCAACAGCCTGTGGCAAACGGTGGCCGGGCAGGGCGTCGGCGTCGCCTTCGTCGACGCCACCGACGTCGGGCGGGTCGCCGCGGCGCTCACGCCGGCGACGCGCATTGTTTTCGTCGAAACCATCGCCAACCCGCGCACCCAGATCGCCGACCTGGAGCGCATCGGCGAACTGTGCCAGCAGCGCGGCATCCTCTACATCGTCGACAACTCGATGACCTCGCCCTACCTGTTCCGCCCGAAGACGGTGCACGCCGGCCTGGTGGTGAACGCGCTGACCAAGTCGATCGGCGGCCATGGCGACGCGCTTGGCGGCTGCCTGACCGACACCGGCGCCTACGACTGGGGCCGCTTCCCGAACATCGTCGAGAACTACAAGAAGGCCGCGCCTAAGCAATGGGGCATGGCGCAGATCCGCGCCAAGGGCTTGCGCGACTTCGGCGCCTCGCTGGGGCCGGAGGCGGCGCACAGCATCGCCGTCGGCGCCGAAACGTTGGCGCTGCGCATGGAGCGCGCCTGCGCCAACGCCATGGCGCTGGCGCAACTGCTGGAGGCGGACGAGCGCGTCGCCGCCGTGCACTACCCGGGCCTGGCCTCGCACCCGCAGCACGCCCTCGCCGGCGAACTGTTCCGCGGCTACGGCTTCCTGTTCAGCTTTGAGTTGAAGGACGGCATCGACTGCTTCGACTTCCTGAACCGGCTGAAGTTGGCGATCCCGGCCAGCAACCTGGGCGACACCCGCACGCTGGTGATCCCGGTCGCCCACACCATCTTCTTTGAAATGGGCGCCGAGCGGCGCGCCTCGATGGGCATCGCCGAATCGCTGATCCGCGTCTCGGTCGGCATCGAAGATAGCGCCGACCTGCTGGACGACTTCCGCGCCGCCTTGGCCGGCTAGTTGGTGCGGTTGTCGTCGCTCGGGTTGGCCGGAACGGCGCAATCCGACCCGCGACACGCTGCGGGTCAACAAAAAAGCCGGCCCAGGAGGCCGGCTTTTTGCACTATTCTTTCATCGATCTCAATGCCAGCTGCGCATCAGGCCGACCGCCAAGCCCTCGATGGCGAACTCGTCGGCTTCCGGATCGACCTTGATGATCTTGAAGTCCGGGTTCTCCGGCAGCAGCTCGATCAGGCTGCCGGTCTTGCGGTAGCGCTTGACGGTGACGTCGTTGCCGATGCGCGCCACGACGATCTGGCCGTTCTTGGCGCTGTCGACCTTTTTCACCGCCAGCAAATCGCCGTCCATGATGCCGGCGTCGCGCATCGACTCGCCGCGCACCTTCAGCAGGAAATCGGGGCGGGCCGAAAACATCGCCGGGTCGACCTGGTAATGGGTCTCGACGTGCTCCTGCGCCAGCATCGGCGAGCCGGCCGCGACGCGGCCGATCAGCGGCAGCGACATCATCAGCGAGGCCGGCACGCGCGCGGCGGGCGCGTCGACGGAGGCGCCGATCAGGCGGATGCCGCGCGAGGTGCCGGGCGAAATCTCGATGGCGCCCTTGCGCGCCAGCGCCTGCAAATGCTCCTCGGCGGCGTTGGCCGACTTGAAGCCCAGTTCGTTGGCGATCTCCGCGCGGGTCGGCGGGAAGCCGGTATTTTCAATCGCATCCTTGATCAGATTCAGAATTTGTTCTTGCCGTGCAGTGAGCTTGATCATGGGGGTCCGCGCATCGTGAAATGCTGTCTATATAAACAGACTGTATTTTTGTACAGTATCGACGCCAATGCAAGGGCTTTTACCCGTTTTTGAGAAATAATGCCGAAAACCAGCAACCGGCCCGTGTTGCGCGGCGGCGGCGCGCAAGATGGGTGTTGAGTATTGACAAAAAAGGCGTTATAATCTTCGGCTCACCGCTTCCCACACTCGTCTTGACGCCGAGGTGGGCGATTATCAATCCGTCCTTAAGGAGTTTGCATGCGTCATTATGAAATAGTATTTATCGTCCATCCGGACCAGAGCGAGCAAGTGCCCGCCATGATCGAACGTTACAAAGCCAGTGTGTCGACACGCGGCGGTTCGGTTCACCGCGTGGAAGATTGGGGCCGCCGTCAAATGGCTTACTCGATCCAAAAACTCGCCAAAGCACACTACATCTGCATGAACATCGAGTGCGACAATGAGACCCTGGTCGAATTGGAAACAGCATTCAAATTCAATGATGCCGTGTTGCGTCATCTGACCGTCAAGATGAAGAAAGCTGAAACAGCTCCTTCGCCGATGATGAAGTCGGTTCAACGTGAAGACGCGGCCAAAAGCCATCGCACCGAAGCGCCTGCGGCTGCCGCCGCCGTCGCAGCTTAATTGTTGTTCGGGAACCTGAGCTGAACCAGCTACAAGTTGTCGCCGTCATTGCCGAGCGCGAAGTATTGCGCTACACCCCGGCGGGTATGCCGATTGTGAATGCAGTATTGCAGCACAGTTCGCAACAAATGGAGGCCGGCATCGCCCGCTTGACCGAGTTTGACGTCGCCGCGCTTGCCGCTGGCGAAATCTCAGGCCGGTTCAGTGAGGCAGCCTTGGGCGGGGTCTATCAGTTCACCGGTTTCCTGGCTCGCAAGAGCCGCAACAGTAAAAGCCTGGTGTTTCACATCATTGATTTTAGTGCTGTCAATTCAGACTAGCGCATTTATTAGATACAGGAGCCTCAAATGGCATTCGGTAAAAAGTTCGACAAAAACAAGCTCAAGCTTAAAGAAAAGCGCAAACAGCAAAACCCGCTGTTCAAACGTAAGAAGTTCTGCCGCTTCACCGCCGCGCACGTTGAACAAGTCGACTACAAAGACGTCGATACGCTGAAAGATTTCGTCCAGGAAAACGGCAAGATCATGCCAGCACGCCTGACCGGTACCAAAGCGCACTACCAGCGCCAAGTTGACACCGCAATCAAGCGCGCCCGCTTCCTCGCGCTGCTGCCATACACCGACCTGCACCACGCTTAATTGCTGGCGTCAGAGAATTCCTGGAGAGAAATATGCAAATCATTCTGTTAGAAAAAGTCGCTAACGTCGGCAACCTCGGCGAAGTCGTCAAAGTCAAAGACGGTTACGCTCGTAACTTCCTGATCCCGCAACGCATGGCTCGCCGTGCTACCGCTACCGCTATCGCTGAATTCGAAGTCAAGCGCGCGGAACTGGAAAAAGCTGCCGCCGCTAAACTGGCCGCTTGCCAAGCCCAGGGCGAAAAACTGAACGGCATGACCGTTCAAGTTGCCCAGAAAGCCGGCGTCGATGGCCGTCTGTTCGGTTCCGTCACCAACTTCGACATCGCTGAAGCGTTGACGAAGCAAGGTTTCGCAGTCGAAAAAGCGCAAGTGCGTATGCCTAACGGCCCGCTCAAAACCACCGGCGAGCACGCCGTGTCGGTTGCGCTGCACACCGACGTCGTCGTTGACGTCACCATCGCCGTCGTCGGCGAGCACGCTTAAAGCGCTACCGGCCCGACGGCCGGTGCAAGCTTGTTGTAATGCTAAAAAGCCGGGTCCGCCCGGCTTTTTTATCGCCAATTTTTTTTAGCCGCGCCGCCGAAGCGGGTATAATTCGCGCCATGAACGCCCCCTCAGATCCGCAACTCGACTCCCTCCGTATTCCGCCGCATTCGATCGAAGCAGAACAATCCGTCATCGGCGGTTTGCTGCGCGACAACGCGGCGTGGGACCGCATCGCCGACTTCATGCATGCGGAGGATTTCTATCGCTACGACCACCGCATCATCTTCGAGCAAATCGTCAAGATGATCAACGCCTCGCGCCCGGCCGACGTGATCACCGTGTACGAAACCCTGACCCAGCTGGGCAAGGCGGACGAGGTCGGCGGCCTGGTGTACCTGAACGCGATGGCGCAAAACACGCCGTCGGCGGCCAACATCCGCCGCTACGCCGAAATCGTCCGCGACCGCGGCGTGCTGCGCAAGCTCATCACCGTCGCCGACGACATCTCCGGCACCGCCTTCAGCCCGCAGGGCAAGGAGGTCAAGCAGATGCTCGACGAGGCCGAGTCGAAGATTTTCGCCATCGCCGAGGAGGGCGCCCGCGGCGCCCAGGGCTGGACCGCGATCCAGCCGCTGCTGACCCAGGTCGTCGAGCGCATCGACGAACTCTACAGCCGCGACAACCAGAGCGAGATCACCGGCGTGCCGACCGGTTTCATCGACCTCGACCGCATGACCTCCGGCCTGCAGCCGGGCGACCTGGTGATCGTCGCCGGCCGCCCGTCGATGGGCAAGACGGCGTTTTCGGTCAACATCGGCGAGAACGTCGCCATCGACAGCGGCCTGCCGGTCGCCATCTTCTCGATGGAGATGGGCGGCTCGCAGCTGGCCATGCGTATGCTCGGCTCGGTCGGCCAGCTCGACCAGCACCGCCTGCGCACCGGCCGCCTGAACGACGAGGACTGGCCGCGCCTGACCCACGCGATCCAGAAAATGAACGACGCCCAGCTCTACATCGACGAGACGCCGGCGCTGAACTCGATCGAGCTGCGCGCCCGTTCGCGCCGGCTGTCGCGCCAGTGCGGCAAGCTCGGCCTGATTATCGTCGATTACTTGCAACTGATGTCCGCCAACAGCCCCGGCGACAACCGCGCCACCGAGATTTCCGAAATCTCGCGCGGCTTGAAGGGGCTGGCCAAGGAACTCGGTTGCCCGGTGATCGCGCTGTCGCAGCTGAACCGCTCGCTCGAACAGCGCCCCAACAAACGCCCGGTGATGTCCGACTTGCGCGAATCGGGCGCGATCGAACAGGATGCCGACGTGATCCTGTTCATTTACCGCGACGAGGTCTACAACCCCGACTCGCCCGACAAAGGCACCGCCGAGATCATCATCGGCAAACAGCGTAACGGCCCGATCGGCAGCATCCGCCTCACCTTCATGGGGCAGTACACCAAATTTGGCAATTACAGTGGTGGCCTGGCGCTGTACCAAGGCGACTAAGCTTCATTGGCAATTCCATCGGCCGCCCCGCCACCCGGGGCGGCGTTCTGTAGTAAATATCACGACGCAATGCTTAACGGAGAATGACATGTTTGGACGCTTGATGCCCACCGAGGGCAAGTTTTTTGATTTGTTTAACCAGCACGCCGAATTGTGCGTCAAAGGCGCCAAAGAGATGCTGGGCCTGATGACCAACTTCGACGACCTGGAAAATCGCGTGCACGCGATTGAAAGCATCGAAAAACAGGCCGACAAGGTCACCTACGCCACCGTCGAGATGCTGCACAAGACCTTCATCACGCCGATCGACCGCGACGAGATCCACCAGCTGATCACGCGCATGGACGACATCCTCGACCTGATGGAAGACGCCGCCCAGACCGTCTCGCTGTACGACCTGAAGGCGGTCACGCCGGAAGCCAAGCGCCTGGCCGAACTGGTGCTGGCCTGTACCGAGAAGGTGCGCGACGCCGTCGCCCTGCTGCACAACATGGACAACTCGCGCCAGATCGTCGCCATCTGCGAAGAGATCGACCGCTTGGAGTCGGACGCCGACCACGTCATGCGCGCCGCCATGTCCAAGCTGTTCCGCGACGAACCGGACGTGCGCAACCTGATCAAGCTCAAGGCCATCTACGAAATTCTGGAAACCGTCACCGACCGCTGCGAAGACGTTGCCAACATCATTGAAGGCATCATCGTCGAAAACGCCTAAGGCGTCACTGCGCTCGTTCTGAACAGCTAGAAATCGAAAAGAAAAATCCATGCATACCCTACAAATGAGCATCTACGCGCTCGCCTTGCTGATCGCACTGGCGCTGGTGTTCGACTTCATGAACGGCTTCCACGACGCCGCCAACGCGATCGCGACGGTGGTTTCGACCGGCGTGCTGAAGCCGCAGACGGCGGTGGCGATGGCGGCCTGCTTCAACTTCGTCGCCATCTTCGTGTTCCACCAGTTGACGGTGGCCACCACGGTGGGCAAAGGCACCATCGACCCCGGCGTCGTCGACCAGTACGTCATCTTCGGCGCCCTGATGGGCGCCATCGTCTGGAACCTGGTCACCTGGTACTACGGCATTCCGTCGTCGTCGTCGCACGCGCTGATCGGCGGCCTGGTCGGCGCCGCGGTGGCCAAGTCCGGCACCGGCGCGCTGGTCTCGGCGGGCCTGATCAAGATCATCATCTTCATCGTGCTTTCGCCGGTGCTGGGCTTCCTGTTCGGCTCCCTGATCATGTTGCTGGTGTCGTGGGTCTTCGTGCGCTCGACCCCGCGGCGGGTCGACAAGTGGTTCCGCCGCCTGCAACTGGTGTCGGCCGCGGCGTACAGCCTGGGCCACGGCGGCAACGACGCGCAAAAAACCATCGGCATCATCTGGATGTTGTTGATCGCCGCCGGCTATTCGCAGGCCGGCGAGGCCACGCCGCCGCTGTGGGTGATCATTTCCTGCTACACGGCGATCAGCTTCGGCACGCTGTTCGGCGGCTGGCGCATCGTCAAGACCATGGGCCAGAAGATCACCAAGCTGAAACCGGTCGGCGGCTTCTGCGCCGAAACCGGCGGCGCCATCACGCTGTTCGTCGCCACCGCGATGGGCGTGCCGGTGTCGACCACCCACACCATCACCGGCGCCATCGTCGGCGTCGGCTCGGCGCAAAAGATGTCGGCGGTGCGCTGGGGCGTGGCCGGCAACATCGTCTGGGCCTGGATCTTCACCATCCCGGCCTCGGCCTTCGTCGCGGCGATCGCCTGGTGGTGCGGCCAGTTCATCATATAAGCGTCAAACAGCGTCAAATGGCGCCGGGCGGCACGCCCCGCAAGCCGCCCCGCGATTCGCCGGGCGGCTTTTTTTGCGCGCGCGGCACGCCCTAGCGTCGTTGCGGGAAGGAATATTCAGCAATTCGAGATGGCGGCGTGCTACATTCACGCCTGCAAAAGCGGGGCCGCTGGCGTCCCGCGCCAAACAAAGAGATAAGCGGGATGGACGAGTTAGGCATGGATGAGTTGTTGCGGCGGCATTTTGACATCGGCGGCTTGGCCCGCTCGCCGGCCGTGCTGGAAACGGCGCTGGGGATGATGGCCGGCTGGCTCGCCGCCGAACGGGCCAACCCCTATCCGGCCACCGGGTTCGACCAGCTCAAGCGCGAGTTCAACGGCATGCCCCTGCCAACGCGGGGCATGGCGGCCGGCGCCCTGCTGGCGGAGCTGGAGCGCGACGTCTTCGCCCACACCGCGCAGCTGAACCATCCGAAATACATCGGCCACATGACCCAGGCGCTGCCCTGGATGTCGGTGCTGGCCGAGGCCTTCATCGCCACCTTGAACCAGAACCAGGTCAAGATCGAAACCGCCTACGTCTCCACGTTGATTGAAAACAAGGTGCTGGGCTGGTTGCACCAGCGCGTCTACGATTACGACGAGGCGTTTTACCACGACGTCTTCGCCGACGGCAACCGCCCGCTCGGCAATATGGTCGGCGGCGGCACGATGGGCAACCTGACGGCGCTGGCGGTGGCGCTGGAGCGCCAGTTGCCGGGCGTGCGCAAGGCCGGGCTGTACGCGGCGCTGCAAAAAACGCGGCACAGCGGCGTGGTGGTGCTGGGGTCGTCGCGCACGCACTATTCGATGAAGAAGGCGCTGGCCACGCTGGGTTTGGGCGAGGACGCGATGTGCCTGGTTCCGGTCGACGCCGACAACCGCATCGACCTGGCGGCGCTGCAACGCAAGATCGACGAACTCAAGGCCCGGCGCGTGAAGATCCTGGCGCTGGTCGGCATTGCCGGCACCACCGAAACCGGCAGCGTCGATCCGCTGCCCGAGCTGGCGGCGATCGCCCAACGCGAGCAGGTGTGGTTCCACGTCGACGCGGCGTGGGGCGGGGCGCTGCTGCTGGCCGACCGCTACAAGGAGCTGTACCGCGGCATCGAGCTGGCCGATTCGGTCGTCATCGACGGCCATAAGCTGTTCTGGGTGACGATGGCGCAAAGCATGGTGCTGTTCAAGGACGTCTCCAGCCTGGACTGCCTGAAGCACAACGCCAACTACATCATCCGGGCGCGCTCGGGCGACCTGGGCCAGACGTCGCTGGAAGGCTCGCGCCGCTTCGACGCGTTGAAGTTGTGGATGTCGTTCAAGCTGCTCGGCATGCGCGGCTACGACGCGCTGCTGGCGCGGTGCGGCGCGCTGGCCGGGCAGATGCGCGGGCTGATCGCCGCCGACGCGGATTTCGAGCTGACCTCGGCCTCGCCGACCTTTATCCTGACCTACCGCTACGTGCCGGCGCCGATGCAGGCGTCGCTGCGCGCCGCGCTCGCCGCCGGCCGCGCCGCCGACACCGCCGCGCTGAACCTGCAACTGAATACGCTCAACGCCTCGCTGCAGACCTTGCAGAAGGACGGCGGCAAGAGCTTCGTCTCGCGCACGGTGCTGGAGTCGACGCCCTATCCGGGCGATATCGTGGTGCTGCGCATCATCCTGACCAACCTGACGACGACGCCGCGGCATCTGCGCGAGATCCTGGAAGAGCAGCGCTTGTTGGGCGCCAGCCTGGCGGCGGGGTTGACGCCGGTCGGCGCCGCGTAATCCAACATGCCCGCGTCACCCGTTACGCCGGCGTGACGCGGGCATGTCGGCTTACGCCGTTCCTGCTAACCCGACCTGCGAAGAGCGCGCTAGCACTATTTGATGCACACGGCGCGCACCATTTTAATGTCGGTGATGCCCAGCAGGGTTTTTTCGATGCCGTCCATTTTCAGCGTCAGCATGCCGTCCTCCAGCGCCGCCGCCAGCAGTTGCGCGACCCGGCTGTGCTCTTGCAGCAGTTTTTTCACCTTGTCGCTGCCGAGCATCAGCTCGTGCAGGCCGACGCGTCCGCGGTAGCCCTTGTTGCATTCGCCGCAGCCGACGGCGCGGTACAGCGTAAAGCGGCCGTCGGCGTCGGCATAGCGCCGGCGCCAGCCGTCCAGCACGGCGGCGCGCGCGGCGGCGGCGTCGCGCGCGAAGCTGTCGGTGCTGTGCAGCTCGACGCAAAATTCGCTCAGCAGCAGGTCGATTTCGGCGGCGTCCGGATGGTAGGCGCTTTTGCAGCCGGCGCACAGGCGCTTGGCCAGCCGCTGCGCCAGAATGCCGAGCAGCGCGTCGGCGAAGTTGAACGGGTCCATGCCCATGTCGAGCAGGCGCACGATCGACTCCGGCGCGCTGTTGGTGTGCAGCGTGGCGAACACCAGGTGGCCGGTCAGCGAGGCTTCGATGCCCATCGCCACGGTCTCCTTGTCGCGCATTTCGCCGACCATGATGACGTCCGGGTCGGCCCGCAGGAAGGCCCGCATCACGGTGGCGAAGTCGAGCCCGGCCTTGCGGTTCACCTGCACCTGGCGCAGCCCCTTCTGGGTGATCTCGACCGGGTCCTCGACGGTCCAGATCTTGGTGTCGGGCGTGTTCAAGTGGCTCAGCACCGAGTGCAGCGTGGTGGTCTTGCCGGAGCCGGTCGGGCCGCACACGAAGAACAGGCCGTAGGGTTTTTCAATGGCGCCGCGCAGGCGCTCCAGGTTGAACGGCAGCACGCCCAGCTTGTCCAGCGGGATCGGCTCGCCCTGCGCCAGGATGCGCATGACGATGTCCTCGACGCCGCCGCTGGACGGGATGGTCGCCACCCGCAGTTCGATGTCGAGCGGGCCGTATTTCTTGAACTTGATCTTGCCATCCTGCGGCTTGCGCCGCTCCGAGATGTCGAGGTCGCACATGATCTTCACCCGCGCCACCAGCGCGCTGCGGTAGCTGGCCGGGATCTCGATGTAGGGCACCAGCGTGCCGTCCTTGCGGAAGCGGATGCCGGTCTTGCCCTTGCCCGGCAGCGGTTCGATGTGGATGTCCGAGACGCCCTGGCGGTAGGCGTCGACGATGATCTTGTTGACCAGTTTCACCAGCTCGTTCTCGACCGCCTCCGACACCTCGCCCGTCGCGCCGTCTTCGTCGTCGCCGTCCTGCATGCCCGACAGCAGGTCGCCGACGCTGCCCGAATCGCTGGCCGCGCCGAAGAACAACTCCACCGTCTGGGTGAATTCGCGCTGGCCGCAGACGCGGAAGACCACGCTCGACTTGGGGAAGATCTGGTTGACGATCTTGGTGTTGTGGACCCGCTCCGGGTCCATCGCCAGCACCAGCAGGCCGTCCTTGCCGTCCTCCAGCGGCAGCCAGCCGTTCTGCTCGACGTACTGGCGCTTCAGGTTTTTCAGCAGCTCGAGCGGGCGCAGGCGCTCGCGCTTGAAGGGTTCGTACGGCAGCGCGTAAAACGCCGCCAGCGCCTGGCCGACGCTGGCCGGCGTTACCTGGAATTGGTCGAGTAGCACCGCCTCCAGGTCGAGCGACTGCTCGCGCGCGGCGCGGGTGGCCTGCTCCAGTTCGGCCGCCGACAGCACCGCCTCGGCCACCAGCGCGTCGTATTTGCCGCGCAGCAGTTGCGGCAACTTCAGGCGCTGGCTCAGCGCCACCGACAGCGACGCGCACAGTTCCTTGACGCCGTCCTGGTAGAGCGGGGCGAACGGCCCGCCGTCGCGGTTGTTGATGAACTGGACCACCCCCAGCAGCTCGTTCGACTGCACCGCCACCAGCGGCGCCACCAGCATTTCGCGGGTGCGGTAGCCGGTGCGCTGGTCGACGCCCTGCTGGAAATGCAGCTCGGGCGACAGGCGCTTCAGTTCGGCCTCGTCGTAGACGTCGCTCAGGTTGACGGTTTTCCTGGTCAGCGCGACGTAGCCGGCAATGCTGTGCGCCGACACCGCCAGCTTCAGGTCGCGAAACGAGGTCAGCCCGGTTTTCACCTTCGAGACGATGTAGGCCTTTTCCGCGTCGAGCGCGTACAGCGTGAAGCGGTCGCTGTGGAACAGGTCGCAAAAGTCCATGCCAAGGTCGAGCATGATCTCGTCGAGCTTGCTGGTGGCGTGGATCTTGTTGGTGACCGCCTGCAACTGCTTGAAGAAGTGCAGGCGCAGGTCGAGTTCGGTGGGGCGGGTGCGGCGGTCGACGCCTGCTTCGTTCATGGTGGCGGCGCCTTCAGGGGAGGTCGACTTCCAGGCCTTCGTAGGCGAGGAACACTTGCAGGCCGTGCGGCAGCGGCGCGTGGCGCGCCATCACGTCGGCGAACACCGCCTCCAGTTCGGCGTCGCCGCGGCTCGGTTCGTGGTGGGTGCAGTACAGGCGCTTGGCGCCGCAGCGCAGCGCCAGCGCGAACGCCGCGTCGAAGGTGCCGTGGCCCCAGCCGCGCTTGGCCGGGTATTCCTCGCGGGTGTACGAGCAGTCCATGATCAGCACGTCGACGCCCCGCACGATGGCCTCGATGGCGTCCTGGCGCCGGGCCATGTCGAGGTGGGCGGCGGCGTGCGTCGGCGCGCCGGCGGCGTGGTGGTCGTACCCCGGCTCGTGGTCGCCGCTGAAGAACACCGACTTGCCGTTGCAGTCGATGCGGTAGCCCAGGTCCGTCACCGGGTGGTTCATCTCGGCGTTGCGTACCACCGCGTCGGCCACGTCGATCGCCTCGCCGATGGCCAGGGTCTGGTATTCGATGGTCGCGGCCATCGACGCTTCGCTGACCGGGAAGTAGCTGTTTTGCAGCTGGATCGCCATCACGTGTTCGATGCCGTTGCCGGTGACCGGGTCGTAGGCGCCGTGCAGGCGCACCCGGCTGCCGGGCACGAACAGCGGCGAGAAGAAGGGCAGGCCGTGGATATGGTCCCAGTGGCTGTGCGTGATGAAGATGTTGGCCGCGACCGGCCGGCCGGGCGGCAGCGACTGCGCCAGCGCGTAAATGCCGGTGCCGCCGTCGAGCACGATCAGGGTGCCGTCGTCGGTGCGCACCTCGATGCAGGTGGTGTTGCCGCCGTAGCGCGCCGTGCGCGGCCCGGGAGACGGAATCGAGCCGCGCACCCCCCAGAATTTGACTTTCATTCTTCGCCCTTGTAGCCACAGTCGAGATAAAGTCGATTCTAGTCTAATTCGCGGCGCCGGCGGGGTGTTGCCGTGTATTACTAAATATTTTGTTGTCAATCCGCGATGTACAGCCGCGTTCAGCGGCGCTACACTGGCGGCGTCCCCCCCTTTCCAGGCGCCCACCATGCACGCGCTGCACCCGGAGCAAATCGCCCAAAGGCTCGACCAGCTCACCGAATTGAGCGTCGCGCTGGGGCGCGGCCACGACATCGGCACCTTGCTCGAACGCATAGTCATGGTGGCGAAAAACCTCACCGGCGCCGACGGCGGCACGCTGTACCGCCCCAGCGCCGACCGGCGCAGCCTGAACTTCCACATTTCCATCAACGACAGCCTGGGCCTGCGCCAGGGCGGCGCCATCGGGGGGGGGGGGGGGGGGGGGGGGGGGGGGGGGGGGGGGGGGGGGGGGGGAGGGAGGGGGGGGGGGGGTGGGGGGGGGGGTGGGGGGGCG